>DAIQNP010000440.1:0-1508 GCA_036788335.1 Erythrobacter sp. | reverse complement strand
GGCTTGGGCCGCTTGCGGGTGTGCTGGCCATTGCTGTTGGTGAAATTGGGGTGCTTGCCAAGCTTTATGCCGAAGCGATCGAGAACACGTCGAACAAGTCTGTCGACGGCGTCGTCGCCGCCGGTGGCAGCAGAACGCAATCCATCCGGTTTGCGATCCTGCCGCAGGTTATGCCGGTTCTGCTCTCCATCACGCTTTACAACTTCGAATCCAACGTCCGCTCCGGCACGATCCTTGGCATCGTCGGCGCAGGGGGGATCGGGTTCCTGCTTGCCGACCGGATCGGTGCCTACCGCTGGGACGAGGCGTGGTCGATCATCTTCCTGATCATCGCCATGGTCTATCTGATTGACTGGCTCTCGGGCCTTGTGCGGGCAAGGTTCATCGGGACATGGGAAGGAACACGCTGATGAGCTTCTCGATGGAAGTGACGGTCACGGGGTTTGCCGAGGGTGCGCCCTTGCTCGCGCCTGCGGGCATTCAAACGCCCCAGGCTTGCGCGATGGATGTGTCGGTTGATGGCGGCGAAACCAGAGTGGTGTTCGAAGAGGCAACCGGTCTGGCCGCCCTAAGCGTCGCGCCGACTGCGCCCGAGGTCACCTTTCGCTATCGCTTTTCGGACCGTCCCGGCCGCTATCCCGAAGCGATGTTCCGACCGACGCAGTCGCGCTTTACCCGCGCAGCCGATGCGCTGTTGGCTGAGGCGCTGGAACTTGCGGGCAAGGGTGACCCGCTGACACAAGCCCGGCGCATCGCCTGCGGCGTCGCCGAACGCTTCACCTACGGCCACCCCGAGGTTCGGTTCACCGATGGCCGCGACCATGTGCCCGCAATAGGCTGCGGGTTGACCGAAGGCAGTTGCGTGGACATCAACACCTATTTCATGGCGGCTCTCAGGGCCGCCGGTATCGATGCGGGCTATGTCACCGGCTACTTCTTTCCGGCCGAAAAGCGCAACTGGTGCCTTGACGGGCATTGCTGGGTGGTGACGCGGATCGGCGGCGTCACGCAAGAATGGGACATCGCCCACCACCTTAAGCTCGGGCTGCGGGATATTCATCCGGCGCTGAACCCCAAGCCCGGCTTCCGCGTTGCTGGTGCCCATTCGATGGGTCTGACGTTCCCGTCGCTCGGAATTACCGACCTCAAGGCGCTGATTGAACCGTTGGTGGTGGTCGACGGTCGCTGCACCTACCTTGATGGCAACCGCATTCGCCTTTTCCATCCGGCGCTTGCCGCATGAAACTGCTGACCGAAGCCCCCAACGTCCATGAAACCGCCACGCTGGTCGATTGCACGCTTGGCAAATGGACCGAAGTCATGGCCGATGTGACCATGCGCGAGGTCACGTTTGGCGATTATTCCTACATCGTGCGTGGCGGCAACGTCGTCTGGTCCACCATTGGGAAGTTCTGTTCCATCGCCGAGGGTGCGCGGATCAACCCCGGCAACCACGCAACCTGGCGCGCGAGCCAGCACCATTTCACCTACCGCGCCGCGCAGTTCGG
>DAIQNP010000439.1:0-1513 GCA_036788335.1 Erythrobacter sp. | reverse complement strand
CCCTGCCTCCCGAAGACAGTGCTCTACCAGGCTGAGCTACTCCCCGACCGTGTCGGTCCCGCGCAGGCAAATGCCCACACGGGTCGAGGCAAGGCGCGCCCTATAGGTGTGGATGAGCATAGTGGCAAGCGGGCAATTGCGGCTTATGGTGCCGGGCATGGCCAGTGCAGCGATTCCCCATTCCGACCCGGCCCAGCCGCATCCCGAACAGCAATATCTCGATCTGATGCGGCAGGTCTGGGAGACAGGCAGCGAGCGGGTCGATCGCACCGGGATCGGCACGCGCTCGGTGTGCGGGGCCATGCTGCGGTACGATCTGGCGGGCGGCGCGATGCCGCTGCTCACCACCAAGCGGGTGTACTGGAAGACCGCGACCCGCGAATTGCTGTGGTTCCTGACGGGGTCGACCAATATCCGTCCGCTGGTGCTGCAAGGCGTGAAGATCTGGAACGAATGGCCGCACGCCAACTATGTGCGTGAAACCGGCGACGCGATCGGCCTCGACGATTTCGTCGCGCGGATTGCCGATGACGAAGCCTTCGCGCTGCGCTGGGGCGATCTCGGCCCGGTCTATGGCAAGCAATGGGTGGACTGGCCGACCTGGCGCTACCGTCCCGATGGCCTCTATGAAAAAGGCGAGGGCATCAACCAGGTCGCTGCCGTGATCGAATCCTTGCGGACCAGCCCCGGCAGCCGCCGCCACATCATCGAAGGCTGGAACGTCGCCGAACTCGACCGCATGGCGCTGCCGCCGTGCCACAAGACCTACCAGTTCCATGTCACAGGCGGAGACGACGCCGCGCGGCTCAACTGCCTCCTCTATCAGCGCAGCTGCGATGTCGCGCTCGGGCTGCCGTTCAACCTGTGGTCGGCGGCGCTGCTGACCCGGATGGTCGCGCAGCAGGTAGGCATGGAGCCGGGTGAGCTGGTGTGGATGGGCGGGGACGTGCATCTCTACCGCAACCACGCGCACCTGATCGCGGAACAGCTCACCCGCCAGCCGCAGCGACAGCCCCGGCTGACGATCACTCGCCAGCCCGAAACAATATTCGACTACCGGATCGAGGATTTTGTGGTCCATGATTACGCCCCGCTGCCCCCGATAACCGCGCCTGTTGCGGTCTGACCATGCGGCGTCACCACGCTTGACCGCTCCCCCGTGGTGAAATAAAAATACACTTCCAAGCAATGATTGCACCGGCTTTGCGCGGGTGACAAGCAAGGGGAGAGCGCCGATGGCCGAACCTGAACAGCCTGCCGCTTCGCCTGCGGACACCAATCGCCCGGCGCTCGCGCTGCATGTCCCCGAGCCGCGCTATCGTCCCGGCGACACAGCCGATTTCTCGCATATCGACGTGGGTGAGGCCGGCGCGCAGCCGCGCCCGGATGAAAGCGCGCATCCATCAACGATGGGCGACCTCGCCTACAGTCTCGTGCGGGTGCTGGGCGAGGATCATCAGGCGCACGGGGCCTGGAACCCGCGCCTCAGCCCCGACACCTTGCGCACCATGCT
>DAIQNP010000438.1:0-1555 GCA_036788335.1 Erythrobacter sp. | reverse complement strand
GGCGGTTGAGCGCGATGCCCATCTTTTCCTGGTCAGCCTTGGTCTTGGGCTCCACAGACAATTCGATCACCGGCTCGGGGAATTCCATCCGTTCGAGCACGATCGGCGCCTTGTCCGAACACAGAGTGTCGCCGGTGGTGGTTTCCTTCATCCCGGCAAGCGCGATGATGTCGCCCGCAAAGGCCTCATCCACGTCCTTGCGCTCGTTGGCATGCATTTCCAGCATGCGGCCGACCTTCTCCTTCTTGTCCTTCACCGAGTTCAGGTAGGTGCCCTTGCCGAGGGTGCCCGAATAGATCCGGATGAAGGTCAGGCTGCCCACGAAAGGATCGTTCATCACCTTGAATGCCAGCGCGCTGAACGGCGCTTCATCGGTGGCGGGGCGGCTATCGGGCTCGTCGCTGTCCATCTTGACGCCTTGGACGTCGGGAATGTCGAGCGGCGACGGCAGGTAATCGACCACCGCGTCAAGCAGGGGCTGCACGCCTTTGTTCTTGAACGCAGAACCGCAGCACACCGGCACGAACGACTGGTTGAGCGTCCCCTTGCGGATCAACGCCTTCAGCGTCGCTGCATCGGGCTCGTTGCCTTCAAGATAGGCTTCCATCGCATCGTCGTCCTGTTCGACGGCGAGTTCGATCAACTCACTGCGATAGATCGCGGCTTCATCGGCCATGTCGGCGGGAATTTCTTCGTAGAAGAATTCCGCGCCCAGGGCTTCGTCCTTCCAGATGATCGCGCGGTTGTTGACCAGATCGACAAGGCCCTTGAGGTCTGCTTCGATCCCGATCGGGATATACAGCACAGCCGGACGCGCCCCCAGGCGATCGATGATCGACTGGACGCAATATTTGAAGTTGGCGCCGGTGCGGTCCAATTTATTGATGAAGCACATTCTGGGGACGCCGTACTTGTCGGCTTGGCGCCACACAGTTTCGGACTGAGGTTCGACCCCGGCCACCCCGTCGAAACAGGCGACCGCGCCATCCAGCACGCGCAAGCTGCGTTCGACTTCGATGGTGAAGTCGACGTGGCCGGGGGTGTCGATGATGTTGATGCGGTGTTCGGGGCCCTTGCCGTCTTCGGCCTGCCAGAAACAGGTCGTTGCGGCGGAAGTGATTGTAATTCCTCGCTCTTGTTCCTGCTCCATCCAGTCCATCGTCGCCGCGCCATCGTGCACTTCGCCGATCTTGTAGGACTTGCCGGTGTAGAACAGGATCCGCTCGGTCGTGGTGGTCTTGCCGGCGTCGATATGCGCCATGATGCCGATGTTGCGGTAGCGGCTGATCGGATGGCTGCGTGCCATGGGAAATTCCTCAGGTTGGCTGGAGCGACGCGGGCCAGCGAGGCCCCACGCGCGCTCCATATAGTTGCATTTGTGACAGCGGAAAGACCGGCCGCCCCTTTTTCACCGGAGGCGGCCCGCAATCCCTGCCCGCGCGCCTACCAGCGGTAGTGCGAGAAAGCGCGGTTGGCGTCGGCCATGCGGTGCGTGTCTTCACGCTTCTTGACCGCATTGCCGCGGTTGTTGGCGGCATCCATCAGCTCGCCCGAC
>DAIQNP010000437.1:0-1565 GCA_036788335.1 Erythrobacter sp. | reverse complement strand
GAGCGGGCAGGTGATCCCGTAGGCAAAAGTGCCGAGCGAGCCCGCCGCCAGCCCCGTCAGCCAGGCCGATCGCTCGATCGCCACCGGCGCGCCGCGGCGCAGAAACAGCACCGCCGCCAGCGCCACCAGCAGCGCCGCAGCGAAGGACGACACGGTGCAGTGCAGCGCCGCCGGATCGCTCAGCCCTTCGTGCGAGTGGGAATCGGGCGTCCCGGCAAAGGTGATGATCGCTGCCAGCGGCAGCACTCCCAGCATGGCGAAGGCCCAGCTCGGCGCAGTGGGCCGGTGCCCGACGCGGGGCAGGGTGCCGGCCACCAGCGCGCTGGTGCTGGCCGCGCCCAGCAGCAGCAGCAGGCCGTTGCTGATCCAGAAGAAGGGCGAGGCGTCGCCTTGCAGCATCCCGTCCCAGAAATCGAAGATCACCACCGATACGATCCCCGCCACCAGCGTGGCGAAGGCGATCAGCGCCGCGCCCTGAGCCGGTTTCACGCGGCCCACGGGCTGGAGGTCTTCGGTCAGGGCCGCGATCAGATCGGCGCGGGTGGCGTGATTTTTCATCGGTTACTCTGCTTCCTCGACCAGCGCGGCGAGTTTCTTCAAGCCGCGATGGATGTTGACCTTGACCAGGCTTTCGCTCTGCCCGGAGCGCTGCGCGGCCTCTTCGATCGACAGGCCGCCGATCTTGACCAATTCGATCACCTCGGCCTGCCGCGCCGGCAGGTGGGCGAACAGCCGGTCGAGGCTGACGCGCGCCAGCACGACCTCCTCGTCGCTGTCCTGCGCCGCGTCGTCATCATGCAATTCGTCGCTTGTCGTCCGGTACACCCGGCGCAGGTGATCGACCCAGCGATAGCGCGCAATCGCCGCAAGCCACGGCAGGAACGGCCGCGCCGGGTCCCAGGTTCCGCGTTTGGTGTGGACCGCGATCAGCACCTCCTGCACCAGATCGTCGACCTGATGCGGCGGTAGGCGGCGACGGAAATAGCGTTCGAGCCACAGCCCGGCTTCGGACAACAGCACATTGGCAGCCGCTTTGTCGCCCTTTTGAGCAGCCACCATCATACGGGCAAAGGATGGCTCGTCGGCGAGCATTTACCCAGCCCTGAACCCGGTGACGCGGATCAAAAGGGCATCGGCTGCAAACAGCCCGCCGCCCCGGCTGATCAGCACGCCGCCCAGCGCGATCACGGTAATCGCCCAGCCGAGGAAGTGGTCCAGCGTCGGGAACACGAACAGCTGGATCACCAGCGCCATGATCACCAGCGCGGCGGCGGACAATCGCGTGGCGAGACCCAGCACCAGCAGGATCGGGAACGCGAATTCGGCATAGGTCGCCAGCGGCACCGCTAGCGCGGTCGGCAGCGGCAGGCCGGGAAATTCGTTGGCGAAGATGAAATACTGGGTCTCGTCGATGGTCAGCCAGGTGCCGTCGACCACCTTGGTCGTGTACGACCGCCAGAACATGCCCGCCAGCGCGACCCGCGCAGCGAGCAAGGCAAGGCTTTCAATGACTGTGCCCGACAACATTGCGGTCAGGCGCGCATAGAGTGTAACGATCTGGTTCA
>DAIQNP010000436.1:0-1576 GCA_036788335.1 Erythrobacter sp. | reverse complement strand
ATCAGATCATCGCGCGTGATCGACGACACGCTTCCGACAGTGGCATTGCCGCCATAGGGATTGTCGGCACCGAAAATCTCCGGCCCGATCGCGCGCACGGCGATCCCCTGCGGCGACTTCATCGCCTGCTGGATGCCGGTGACGGTCTGCGCCCGCACGCGCTCCAGATCCTCCGGGTTGAACGCCGGTTCGCGCACCACCTGCCGCATCAGTTCGAGCGAGGGGGCAAGGTTGGCGGTCAGCGCCGACAGGGTGAAGGTCGAACGGTCCTCGCCCCCGCCGGTCGCAATGCTGGCGCCCAGCCGCTCGCTCGCTTCGGCGATCTGCTGCGAGGTCAGCTTGGCGGTGCCTTCGTCGAACAGGTTCACCGTCAGGTCTTCCAGTCCGCGCTTGCCAGACGGATCGGCGGCGCTCCCGGCGTTGAAGGACATCGCAACATAGGTCGCCGGCACGGCGGTCCGCTGGGCGTAGGTGACCTTCATCCCGTTGGCGAGCGTGGTGCGCTCGATATCGGGAAAGTCGAGTTCGGCGATCGAATCGATCGGCGGCGCGGGCCGTTCGACCGTCACGGTCATGGTTTCGGCGGCGGGATCCTGTTCGCCGGCATTGTCCGTGCTGGCGACCGCAGCGGCCTCTTCATAGCTCGCGTCGCGTTCGCCCGGTTCCAGCACCAGCGTCATCGCCGGGCGGGTCATCCAGCGCTTCATGGCCGCCTGCACTTCGGCCGGGGTCAGCGTGGCGAGGCGTTCGAACTGGGTGGCGTAGAACGACGGGTCGCCGACCAGAACTTCGCCCTGCGCCAGCGTCACCGCCTTGCCGCCGAAGCCGCCGACCTGTTCGAGCCCGCGGATCGTCTGCGCCAGCGCGCTGGTGGCGGCGCGGCGGACCTCATCCTCGGTCGGGCCTTCCTCGATGAAGGTCTGGATCAGCTGGTCGAGCCGCGCTTCAAGTGCCGAAAGCTCGACACCGGGGCGCAGGGTCGCGCCGACATTGAGGATGCCGACCCGCTGGAAATCGAAATTGCCGGCCGACACGCCGACCGCCAGCTGCTCCTCGCGCACCAGCACCTGATCGAGCCGGCTCGAGGCAAGGCCGCCGAGGATGTTGGCACCCACGGTCAGCGCGGTCAGTTCCTCGCTGTTGATGCCCGGCACCGGCCAGTAAAGGCTGACATTGGTGGCAGCGACCTGGTCCTTCATCACGGTGCGCACGTCTTCGGTGAGCGTCGGGATATCGGCCGATGCGGGCGTGTTGACCGGACCGCGCGCGATCGGGCCGAAGTACTTTTCGACCATTGGCCGCGCTTCGGCGGGAGAAATGTCGCCGGCCAGCACCAGCGTGGCATTGTTGGGGCCGTAATTGTCGCGGAACCAGTCGCGCACATCCTCCATCGAGGCCGCATCGAGGTCGGCCATCGAACCGATCGGCGAATGGCGATAGGGGTGGCCTTCGGGGAACAGCGTTTCGAGGATTTCATAGAACACCAGCCCGCCCGGCTGGTTGTCGCCCTGACGCTTTTCGTTCTGCACCACGCCGCGCTGGTTATCGAGCTTCTCCTGCGTCACCGCGCCGAGCA
>DAIQNP010000435.1:0-1581 GCA_036788335.1 Erythrobacter sp. | reverse complement strand
GGCGTGTCGTGATCGGCGAGCGTCTGATCCGCATCGCGCTGCTTGGAAAGTCGGACGTTGACGTTCGACGTGCGTCCGCGCCACTCCTCAAGACGGCTGCGGTTCAGTTCAACGAAACGGTTTTTCTCGCGCGATTCCGAAATTCGCAGGTGGAAATCATCCATGTCGAAACGCCGGACGACCCTGCACGCGCTTATATTCATCCCGGGCTTGGCGTGCGTCCGATGCATGCCTGCTCGTGCTCCAAGGCTATCGCCGCCTTTGCCGAGCCGGAGTTTCAGGCCAACATCATCAGTGGCAGCCTGAAAGCCTATACTGAACACACCAAGACCACCGATGCCGAGTTACGCGCCGATTTTGCGCGGATCGTGGAGCGTGGTTTTGCAGATTGCGATCAGGAGATCGACCTTGGCATCGCAAGCGTGGCAGCACCGGTTTCCATTGGCAAGATCGGCGCGACCTTCAGCGTGGGGGCGGTGGGGCCGATCCGACGCTTCGGAGCAGCGTCCCGCCTTGAGATCGGGACAAGACTTATCCACCTGGCCAGCCGCGTAAGCGGGGCCATTCAACTGTGCAGTGTGGCCGAGGTTTGAGGAGGCAGCGGCCACACCGCCAATCGCAGAAGGAAAGACGGCAAGAAGGCCCAACACGGGCAAGGCAACTTCAGGGAGGATGACATGACTTTAAGACCAGATCCGACGTTTCACGCCACCGCGCAGCTTGCCATGCAGGCCCCGACAGAGAATTACGGCTTCACCGTGATGCTCAGCCCCGACGGGTCGCAGCCGGACGGCATCGCTGTGGTTGATTTGAACCCGAAATCCAGCAAGTACGGCACCATCGTCCACCAGCTAATGATGCCCAATAAGGGGGACGAGTTTCATCACTTCGGCTGGAATGCCTGTTCGTCGTCGCTGTCGCCGCTGTCAGGCCACGCCTTTCTGGAACGCCGCTATCTGATCGTGCCCGGCATTCGGTCCTCGCGCATTTACGTCATTGATACGAAAGACCCGCTGGACCTGAAGATCCACAAGATCATCGAGCCCGAAGAGGTGTTTGCCAAGACCGGCTATTCGCGCCCCCATACCATCCACTGCGGGCCGGAGGGCATCTATGTCTCGACCCTGGGCGGCGGTGGCAAGGATGGAACGGACGGGCCGCCCGGCATCTTCATCATGGATTGCCAGACTTTCGAGATCATCGGCCAGTACGAGATGGACCGCGGCAGGCAGGACAAGCACTACGATTTCTGGTGGAACCTGCCGCAGGACTACATGGTCAGTTCCGAATGGGGCCTGCCGCCGCAGTTCGAGAACGGCGTGGTGCCCGAGGACTTGCTGTCCAACAAATACGGCCATTCGATCCATTTCTGGGATCTGCGCAGACGCAAGAACATCCAGACCATGGACTTTGGCGCGAACCACCAGATGGCGCTGGAAATCCGCCCGGCTCATGATCCCAAGAAATCCTACGGGTTCTGCGGCGTCGTCGTGGACACAACCAACCTGCAAGGCGCAATTTTCACATGGTGGCGCGGCGCGGACGGCACATGGCAGTCCAAGAAAACCATCACCATCGACC
>DAIQNP010000434.1:0-1584 GCA_036788335.1 Erythrobacter sp. | reverse complement strand
CAGAGGCCATTAAGCGCGCAGCTACTAGCATTCATGAAGATTATTTGCCTCTTTTGAAAAACGAGTGGGTTTGCCGAGATCTCTGGCGGCGTAGCGGCCCGTCGTGGCCCATCCTTTTGTTCGACGGGAGGGACCATCCCGCCGTCCCGACCTGCCTTTCGACAGCGCAAGGCGGCGGCCGGCGGTCAAGGATGGCCGCAGGCCACCGCGCAGCGGCGCGCAGCGTCCTTGAGGGCCGGGCGGTGGCTTGCGATGCTTGGTGCAGGCGGGGCACCAGCACGGAGCGATCGGCATGCATAATCAGTTGTTCGAGGCGGCGCTCGGCATCGCCAAGCCGTGGTCCGTCACCGGGGTCGATTTCGACGCGGCGCAAAAGACCCTGACCATCAGCATCGATTTCGCCGCCGGCACGCAGTTCCCGGCGGCCGGGATCGCCGGTGTGCATCCGGTCCATGACACTCAGACCAAGCGGCTGCGCCATCTCAACTTCTTCCAGCACGAATGCTTTCTGGAAGTTCGGACGCCACGGGTGAAGCTGCCCGACGGCCGGGTCGTCCTGGTCGAGCCCGACTGGTTCGGCAAGCTCGCCGGCTTCACCCTGCTGTTCGAGGCCTTGGTGCTGGCCATGGCGCAGCAGATGACGTTCGCCGCCGTCAGCCGCCTGGTCGGCTGTTCCTGGCATCGCGTCCATGCGATCTGTTCTCGCTATGTCGATCTGGCCCTGGTCGAGGCCGACCTGTCGGCGGTAACCGCGGTGGCGATCGACGAGACCTCGAGCCGACGCGGCCACAACTACCTGACCATCGCCGCCGACATGAAGCATCGCAAGGTGGTGTTCGTCACCGAGGGCAAGGACGCCAAGACCGTGGCCGCTTTCGCCGAATACCTGGCCGAGCACAAAGCGGCGCCCGGGCAGGTCCGCTCGGTGAGCATCGACATGTCGGCGGCATTCATCAAAGGCGTCACCGAGCACCTGCCCAACGCCCGCATCACCTTCGACAAGTTCCACGTCATCGCCCACGCTTCCGCCGCCGTCGACCAGATGCGCCGCCGCGAACAGCGGACCGACCCCAGTCTCAAGGGCCTGCGCTGGACACTGCTCAAGGACCGCGACCGCCTGTCCGAAGCCGGCCGCGCCGATCTCGACGCCCTGATCACCCAGGCCGCGACCAAGCGAACCGCGCGCGCCTGGCTCTACCGCGAGCATCTGCGCGAGATCCTCGACCGCAAGCAGATCAACGTCGTCTCTGCCATGCTCAAGCGGTGGTGCGGCAACGTCCTGCGCTCCAAGGTCGAACCGATGAAGGACGTCGCCAGGATGATCCGCAAGCACTTCGACGGCATCGTCGCCTGGACCCAGACCCGCCAGACCAACGGCTTCATCGAGGCGCTCAACGGTCTCTTCCAGGCCGCCAAGCGCAAGGCCCGGGGCTACACGCGCTTCGCCACAATGCGCACCGTGCTCTTCCTCATCGCCGGCAAGCTCGACTTCACCCGCATCAACCCGCATGCCGCCTAACCCACTCGAAATTCAAATGAGCCTTGGGGATTGACGCAGTTGAACGCATATTTTTCGGCAACATT
>DAIQNP010000433.1:0-1600 GCA_036788335.1 Erythrobacter sp. | reverse complement strand
AGGAAGGCGGCGATGCGGTCCGGCCCTTCGGCATCGAGCACCGAGCAGGTGACGAAGGCCATCGTCCCGCCGCTGCGCACAAGGTACGAGCCGATATCGAGCACATGGTCCTGCACCGCATTCAGCCGCGCCAGTTCCGCCGGATCGAGCCGCCAGCGCGCTTCGGGACTGCGCCGCCAGGTGCCGCTGCCCGAACACGGCGCATCGACCAGCACGTGATCGGCCTTGCTCGCCCAATTGCCCAGCGCCCGCATTTCGCGGGTGGGATCGAGCAGCACGATATGGTCGATCGCCGCGCCTGCGCGTTCGGCGCGCGGGGCCAGGTTGCCCAGCCGACGCTTGTCGGTATCGGCCGCGACGATGCTCGCCGCATTGCCCAGCCGCGCCGCCAGCGCCAGCGTCTTGCCGCCCCCGCCTGCGCACAGATCGACAATGGTGTCACCCGGCGCGACCGGCAGCGCGTCGATGATCAACTGGCTGCCCAGATCCTGCACCTCGATCAGCCCCTGGGCAAAGGCGTCCCACTGTTCGACCTGCGTGCCCGAGGCAAAGCGCAATCCCTGCGGCGAGGCAAGCGGCTCGCCCGGTTCAGGGAGTTCGATGGTCGCACGGTCGGCCTTCAGCGTATTGACCCGGATGTCGAGCGGGGCGCGGTCGATCAGAGCAGCAATCTCCGGTCCGTTCATGCCGGAAGCGCGCAGTGCGGCAGCGAGCCATTTGGGCGCGAGACCGGTCTTGGCCGCTTCCTCGCCGTCGCCGCGCGGCGCGGGGCCGTGGGGCGAGCCGTCGAACAGCGTGGCAATGGCCGGGTCCTGCCCCGCCACCGCAAGCATCGCTGCGCGGCCATTGGCCGGCACCGGGCCGCACAGCCGGATCGCCTGATAAACCAGATCGCGCACCGCCCGCCGGTCCTTCGATCCGGCATAGCGGCGGGTGCGGAAATATTCCGCGATGATCCGGTCGGCCGGCGCGCCCTTGGTGCGCGCGGCGGGAATGATCGTGTCGAGCAGTTCGATCGCGGCCTGAATGCGGGCGGCGGGGATCATGAAGCTGACCGTGATCTCCGGCGAACGCCGGAGTCCAGAGCGCAAGAGCACAAACATTGTGTCATGGGTTCCTGCTTTCGCAGGAACGCACAGGCACTTGGGAATTTACCGTGTGGGATAATTGGGTGCCTCTCGGGTAATGGCGACATCGTGCACGTGGCTTTCGGACAGCCCGGCATTGGTGATCCGCACGAATTGTGCGCGGGCCTGCAAATCGGCAATCGTGGCCGATCCGGTATAGCCCATCGCCGCCTTGATCCCGCCGACAAGCTGGTGGACGACATTGGCGGCCGGGCCCTTGAACGGTACCTGGCCCTCGATCCCCTCGGGCACCAGCTTCATCGCGGAAACGTCCTGCTGGAAGTAACGATCGGCGCTGCCGCGCGCCATCGCGCCGACAGAACCCATGCCGCGATAGGCCTTGTAGCTGCGGCCCTGATACAGGAATGTCTCACCGGGGCTTTCGGCGGTTCCTGCCAGCATCGACCCGATCATCACGCTCGACGCGCCCGCCGCCAGCGCCTTTGCGGCATCGCCGCTGGTGCGCAGGCCGC
>DAIQNP010000432.1:0-1618 GCA_036788335.1 Erythrobacter sp. | reverse complement strand
GGCCGATCAGGTCACCATTATCGGTGATCGTCATCGCCAGCACATATGTCTTATCGACTACCGGCGGGGCATTCGCGACGAGCGCAAAGGCAAGCGGTAATGACACCAAACCTTCTGTCAGTCGGATTGCTCTTTTCCTCAATCCTCGGCCGCCAGCAGGTAGAGCTGCCGCGCGGCGTCGATCGGTTGCACGTCACCGCCCGAAGCACCTGGCACCTCGTAGTGCCAGAAGGCCCAGCCGTTGCAGCTCGGCGCGCCCTGCAATTCCTTGCCCAGCCCGTGGATCGACCCGGTCTTGCCGCCGCACTCCAGGGAGCCATCGGTACGCACCGTTGCCACCCAGCGGCGCTTGCGGTCGAACACCTGCGTGCCCGGCGGGATCAGCCCGCCTTCGACCACCGCGCCGAACGCCACCTTGGGCGCGGTCCGCGCGCTCTGCATCGAAGTCAGCGCGCTTTCGTCGAGCGGCAGTTCCTTCTCGATCCGCTTTTCCGCGACCTCGCGGTAGACAGCCTCGCGCTCACAGCCGATCCATGATCTCCCCAGCCGCTTGGCGACCGCGCCGGTGGTGCCGGTGCCGAAAAACGGATCGAGCACCACGTCGCCCTTCTCGGTGGTCGCCAGCAGCACGCGGTACAAGAGCGCCTCGGGCTTCTGGGTCGGGTGGGCTTTCTTGCCGTTTTCCTTGAGCCGCTCGTTCCCGGCGCAGATCGGCATTACCCAGTCGGACCGCATCTGAAGCTCGTCATTCAGCGTCTTCATCGCGCGGTAATTGAAGTGATAGCGCGCCTTTTCCCCCATGCTCGCCCAGATCAGCGTCTCGTGGGCATTGGTGAAGCGCGTGCCCCGGAAATTGGGCATCGGGTTGGTCTTGCGCCAGACGATATCGTTGAGGATCCAGAATCCCAGATCCTGCAGGATCGCGCCGACGCGAAAGATGTTGTGGTAGCTGCCGATCACCCACAAGCCGCCATCGGGCTTCAATACGCGGCGCGCTTCGGTCAGCCATTCTCGGGTGAATGTGTCATACACTGCCATGCTGGCGAACTGGTCCCAGTGATCGGTCACCGCATCGACATGGCTGCCATCGGGCCGATTGAGATCGCCGCCCAGTTGCAGGTTATAGGGCGGATCGGCAAAGACGAGGTCGACGCTGCTGGTCGGCAGGCTGCGCATCGCTTCGATGCAATCGCCCGGCAGGATGCGGCCCAGGGGCAGATCGGCCGCACGGACGGCATCCGCTGCCTTTCCCCTAGGAATACCAACGCTTTTGGCGCGCACCTTCGTGCCGATTGTCACACTCACTCTGCTGTCCCCGCTGATCAGGCTTGCCACTTATCCACAGGCATGAGTCTTCGAGGAGTCCGCGTCAAGCGCCTAATTTTGCGGGTATCATGGTTAACACGGGGTAAAGCGGCGGAACGAAGCGGGACCGGCACAAGATGTTGAGTCCCGAGCCGTGGCGGGGACTCGATATGCGGGGGTGTGGCGCTAGGGACTCACCGGCCTAACGCCGTATCATGCAAAATTGCGATCAGATCAGCACCATCTGCGACACTGGCGCGAAGCTGCGGCGGTGCAGCGGGCTGGGGCCGTGCAGGCGCAGCGCCGCCATATG
>DAIQNP010000431.1:0-1670 GCA_036788335.1 Erythrobacter sp. | reverse complement strand
TTGCTCGGCCTTGGCATCTTCGGTCCCGGCATCGCCAATGGCATCGTCTCGGGCGGGCCGCAGCTTGGCGCAGGCGCAGCTGCTGGCACGGCGCTCCTTGCTGGCGGCGTAGCAGCAGGTGCAGTTGCCGGCGCCAAACTGGCTGGCGGCGCTGTCGCGAGTGCCGCTTCCAATGTCGCGCATGGAACTGCCCGGGCATCGGGCGGTGCGACAATGGCTTATGCGATGGGGTCTGCCGGCAAGTCAGGTGCCGCTGCGGTCGGCTCGGGCATGGCCGCAGTCGGCGATGCAGCGGTTGGTGCGGCAACCTCGCCCTTACGCAAAGCCGGCGACGGCATGAAGCAGTCGTTCCGCGAAGGCAGCCGCGCTGCGATCACCAACACCGGCGGGACGATCACCTCCGGCCCGAATACTCCGCCTCCTGCATCACCTGCACCGGAAAACGGCCAGCCCGCCTGGGCCAAGGCCATGAAGGACAAGCAGACCATCGCGCACGGGGCGACCATTGCGGCCCACACGCTGAAGGCCGGTGACAGCCACGGCGGCGGCGCATCCATCGACACATCCGAAAAGGACTGACCCCATGTTCAGGCGACCATCGATCCGCTACGGCAAGACCCCCGAACCCGAGACGCCCTATCAGCGCGCGGCGCAAATATGGGACGATCGCATCGGTTCTGCGCGGGTTCAGGCGCGCAGCTGGCGGATTGCATTCTTCGGCGCGCTGGGCCTCTCCACCTGCCTCACTGCCGGGATCATCTGGCAAGGCGCGCGCGGGACCATCGTCCCTTGGGTCGTGCAGGTCGACAGGTTTGGCGAGGCGCAGGCGGTGTCCCCAGCGGATGCGGACTATCAGCCCTCAGACCCGCAGGTGGCGTTTCATCTGGCCCGCTTCATCGAACAGGTCCGCAGCGTGCCTGACGATCCGATCATCGTCCGGCAAAACTGGCTGCGCGCCTATGAATTTGCGACCGACAAGGGCGCGCTGGCGCTCAATGATTATGCGCGGAGCAATGATCCTTTTGCTTTGATTGGGCGTGAACAGGTCGCGGTCGATGTGACGAGCGTGATCCGCGCGTCGCCAACCAGTTTCCGTGTCGCCTGGGCCGAGCGGCGCTACCGCGATGGCAGCCTCGCTGAAACCAGTCGCTGGACAGCAATTCTGACGATCGCCGTCCAGTCACCCCGCACCCCCGATGCATTGCGCAAGAACCCGCTCGGCATCTTCGTGCATTCCATCAACTGGTCGAAGGAACTTGGATCATGATCAGCAATCTCGTCGCAGCCCCGCGCCGCGCCATCCTTATTCTGCTCGCAGCAAGCACCGTGCTCGCTTCCCCGGTGCAGGCGAAGCGGACTGTCCAGCAGCCTGCGGCATCCGGCGAGATTTCGCAGGTGTCCCATTCTTCCGAGACGATTGTGGCCATACCCGTGCCGCTGCCGCTCCCGGGTCAGCTTCAACCCTTGCCGCAGCGCAGCCCCCCAAGCGCTGCGGGCCGCTCCCGCCCGTCCCAGAGTCGCCCCACTCTGCAAGACCGGGTGGGAGCGGCGATGGAAGCTGCAAGGATCCAGCCTGAGCCGACCGGGTTCGTGAACGCGATCCAGCAATATCCCTACACCGAAGGCGCGCTGTATCAGGTCTATGCCAAGCCGGGTCAGGTGACCGACAT
>DAIQNP010000430.1:1513-1678 GCA_036788335.1 Erythrobacter sp. | reverse complement strand
GGTGCAGTACGCACGACAAATCGATCGATCGGCTGGTCGAGGGCCAGCGCGATACGTTCCGTGAGGCCATGCTCGCGCTGGTAGCGGAAGACCGCCGTGTGATCCTCGCCGAGGCTGACAGCGCGCGGATGGCCGGCCGCGAAGGCTGACAACCCGGCGCGTCCA
>DAIQNP010000430.1:0-1503 GCA_036788335.1 Erythrobacter sp. | reverse complement strand
GTCTACGAAAAAAGGGCGCTCCCTCGCCGGGAGCGCCCTCTTTTCCGATTCGAGCGGCGTGCGTCGCTCAGAGTTGGCCGAGCATGTGCTCTGCGCTCGACACCTTGAAGTCGCCGGGCTCTTCGACATTGAGCTGTTCGACCACGCCGTCATTGACGATCATCGAAAAGCGCTGTCCGCGGGTGCCCATGCCATAGCCCGACCCGTCCATCGTCAGACCGATCGCTTCGACGAATTCGGCGTTACCGTCGGCCAGCATGGTAATCGCGTCTGAACCCGAGGCCTTGTTCCAGGCGCCCATCACGAAGGCGTCATTGACGGCGGTGCCGACAATTTCGTCAATGCCCTTGGCTTTCAGATCTTCGGCTTTCTCGACGAAGCCCGGCAGGTGCTTGGCCGAACAGGTCGGGGTGAAGGCGCCGGGCACCGAGAACAGTGCGACCTTCTTGCCGGCAAAATATTCGGAGGATTTGACGGTCTGCGGGCCATCGCTGGTCGCCTTGACCAGCGTGCATTCGGGGAGCTTGTCGCCAACGGAAATCGTCATGGGGAATTCATCCTTATCAGGGCTGGGAGATTGTCAGGCTGCTATAGCGCCGTACGCTGCAGGGGCAACAAATAGACATATAAAGATAAGTTTATATTTGCCCTTTGAGGGTCTAGTCGCTAGGGGCACCCCCAGCATCATGCACAGCCAGGCGCGCATTCCCGCGCCGCAGGAGACAGATCATGGCAACCCTCGCCCCCGAAAAGACCGAACTCACCCACGAATTCATCATCAAGGACATCGCGCTTGCCCGCTTCGGCCGCGACGAAATCCAGATCGCCGAGACCGAAATGCCCGGCCTGATGGCGCTGCGCGAGGAATATGGCGCGGCCCAGCCGCTCAAGGGCGCGCGGATCACCGGCTCGCTCCACATGACGATCCAGACGGCGGTGCTGATCGAAACGCTGACCGCACTCGGCGCCGAAGTGCGCTGGGCGACCTGCAACATCTTCTCGACTCAGGACCACGCGGCGGCCGCGATTGCCGCCAGCGGCATTCCGGTGTTCGCGATCAAGGGTGAAACCCTGGCGGAATATTGGGACTACGTGGGCCGCATCTTCGATTGGGCGACTGATGATAATCCCGACCTCACCTGCAACCTGATCCTCGACGATGGCGGCGATGCCACGATGTTCGCGCTGTGGGGCGCGCGTATTGAAGCAGGCGAGGAAATGGGCAAGCCGACCAACGACGAGGAAGTCGAATTTCAGCGCGCGCTGAAGGCTTTCGTGGCGGCCCGTCCGGGCTATCTCACCAAGACGGTGAAGGCGATCAAGGGCGTTTCGGAAGAAACCACCACCGGCGTGATGCGGCTCTACCAGATCGCCAAGCAGGGCAAGCTGCCTTTCCCGGCGATCAACGTGAATGACAGCGTTACCAAGTCGAAGTTCGACAACCTCTACGGCTGCAAGGAATCGCTGGTCGACGCGATCCGCCGCGCGACCGACGTGATGCTG
>DAIQNP010000429.1:0-1691 GCA_036788335.1 Erythrobacter sp. | reverse complement strand
TTCAGGCTTCACCTGCACTGGCGCGATTGAATGCGCGGCCAAGGTGCGGCTCGCCAGCCAGAACGGCTCTGACGTGATCAAGATCACCGCCACCGGCGGCGTGCTGTCGCAGCAGGGCCGCGGCCTTGAAGCGCACTTCACGCCTGCGGAAATGAAGGCGATTGCCGACACCGCCCATTCGCTGGGGCTGAAAGTCATGGCCCATGCCCACGGCGCGCGCGGCATCCAGCAGGCCGCCGAAGCCGGGATCGATTCGATCGAACACGGCACCTATCTCGATGAAGCCGCCGCGAAAGCGATGAAGGCCAACGGCACGGTGCTGGTGCCCACGCTGATGGCGCTCGAAGGCGTGTCCGAAGGGCTGGGCAAGGGCGTCTACACCCCCGTGGTCGAGGACAAGATCCGCGCCGTGCAGCCGCTGATGGCCAGCCTTGTCCGCCGCGCCCGCCAAAATGGCGTGACCGTGGTGTTCGGCACTGATGCAGGCGTGTTCCAGCACGGCCGCAATGCCGAGGAATTTGCGCTGATGACGAAGCAGGGGATGAGCAACCGCGAGGCACTCGCCAGCGCCACCACCGAAGCGGCCAAGGTGCTGGGGATGGAAGGCGAGATCGGGCGGCTGGCACCGGGCTATTCGGCGGACATCATCGCGGTGGACGGCAATCCGCTCGCCGATGTGACCGTGCTGGAGGACGTCGACTTTGTGATGGTGCGCGGACGGGTGATCGAGTGACGGGGCAGAACGCTCCGACCTGTCGAACCTTAGAGGGTCGGCTTCGCTGCAAGGGGTAATGCGATGGACGTGATGTTTGGGTTTGCGGCCGGTGTGTCGGCGCTGACGCTGATCGTCCACGTTTTCGCAGGCGGTCGGTCCGTTGCCCGGCCCTTGCTCGATTGTGCGCTCGGAGACGAAGCCAGACTGACCGCGTATTACTGCTGGCATCTGACCAGCCTCATGATCGGCACCCTGTCCGCTTGCTTTGGATGGGCGGCGCTGGATCCCGGCGCGCGTGAGGTCGCCATAGTGGCAACCGGGCTGGCAGGGGCGAGCGCAGTCTGGAGCGGGCTGCTCACCGTCTGGAAACGCCAGAAGGTGCTTACCTTGCCGCAGTGGCTGCTGTTTGTACCAATTGCGGCGCTCGGTATCGCCGGACTGGTGTGATGAGCCGGTCAGCCTCTCGAAATGTTCATGACAAACCGGCTGGCATTGCTTAAGCAACGTCATCCCCGGGGAGCCTGCTGAGGCTGAGAGGTGGGTGTAAGCACCCCACGACCCGTCGAACCTGAACCGATTAGCATCGGCGGAGGGAGTGGGCTGGCCACTTGGTTTCCGTCCGATGCTCGTTGTGCGCTCCTGCGAAAGCAGGAGCCCAGCCGCTGGGTTCCTGCTTTCGCAGGAATGCACGAATAGCAATGGAGATAGCGAGACATGGCCGACATCAATTCCCCCGTCGAAATCGGCGTAACCACCGGGCCGATCCGTGGCAGCCGCAAGATCTACGTCGGCGCGCGCACCGGCAGCGGCATCCGCGTCGCGATGCGCGAGATCGATCTGGAGGGCGGTGAGCCGAGCGTTCGGGTGTACGACACCTCCGGCCCCTACACCGATCCCGACACCCTGATCGACATCAACGCTGGCCTGCCGCAGCTGCGCCGCGACTGGATCATGGCGCGCGGCGATGTCGAGGCCT
>DAIQNP010000428.1:0-1703 GCA_036788335.1 Erythrobacter sp. | reverse complement strand
GGTCCAATGCCGCCCAGATGGCATCGGTATCGTTGCAGTCCTTGCCACCGGTAAATGCAACCTTGGGGCCACCAGGCAGCATGACTTGGGTTTCAGCACGGCGGCGCGCGGCGATGAAGTCGCGGCTGTCGACCATCGTTGCAGTCAGCGCGCGGCGGTTGACGAGGCTGCCGTGGCGGGGATGCCAAGCCGAACCGGTGTGAGTGCGATAGAGATCGCAGGCAGCATCACGCATCAATTCATGGGCATTGCGCCGTTCGATCAACGTCAGGCCCTGGGCCAACAATCGCTCCAGTTGGACCGAGGCGACCTCGGAGCCGTCCTGCTCGCGCTGTGATCGACGCTGTGCCTGCTCATTATCGTCCAGCTCGCGCTCGACGCGCTCGGCAGCGCGGTGGAACAGGTTGACGGCGGACCAGAGCAGATCATCGAGATCGGGTTCGAGCCGGGTATCGGCAAGCGTGCCGATCAATGCGTCGAAGATGTCAGCGACAGCACCTGCGACCCGGTCGCCTTCGGGCAAGGGGCGCGGGTCGGGTTCGTCATGGAATGGCCGGAAGCCATAGAGTTGCAGTTCATCGAGAATATGAGCGGTCGGGGATTGCTCCTGCGGTTCGTCGGGATTGGTCATGGCGGTCGCTCCGTTGTTGGACCGCGCCTCTCGCGGCCTTCATGGGCGAGCAAAGAGCGGGGGCAGACCGGGTCGGCACCCGCCCGGGGTCCCCAGAAAGTACCACTTTCTGGGGTGGGCTTTGTGGCCGCAGCGCAGCGGAGGATGGCGAGCACGACTTTCTTGGCGCGCGAGGAGCCCCGGCGCGGGGCGGGGAAGAAAGTCGCGCACAGCCATTGCCGACCCGGTCTGCCCCTGCTCCTCTCGCCCCTCTCGAAGGCTGAGGCGCGGCTCTCCAATTCGGCGGCTCGTTCTGCCGATTTGCCGGTCAGGTGGCGCAACGGCCCATACCGGTCGTCAGCCTATGAACCGCTCGGCATCCTCAGGCGCAAGCTGGACGCGAACGTCAGCGCGCATCGCCTCCCGGCCCATTCGGCAAAGGTCGTCGTTGAAGTCGCCAAGCCTGGCGTCGAGCAAAAGAGGGTCGATGCCAGCCGCTCGTGCTCGGCCTGCTAAGGTTGTCGCAGCATGATGTCCGGCAGGATCGTTCTCGCGGGCGATGTAGAGGCAGCGCAGGTTCGCGGGGAGCTCAAGCGCGGCCAGATGTGCGGCTGAAAGCGCAGCGATCATCGGCATGTCTGGCATGATCTGGCGTAGCGACAACATCGTCTCGATGCCTTCACCGGCGATCATGACGCCTTTCACTCGGCCAAATCGCACGCCATGCCCGAGTAGATCGCCCATGGCCCGTCTTGGCGTAGTCACCGCAGCCTTGGCATCGCCGCTTGGAGCGAGCCACGTGCGATGAACGCCGCAAATTGTTCCGTCACCATCGCGGACCGCTGCAATCAGTGCTGGAAATGCCTGCCGCGTGTCGGGCGGATCATCGGCATCCGCGCGATACCAGCAGTTCGGATGGAAGCGCAGATTGCCAGTCGCCCGCAGGTTGGTGATGCCACGCTGGCGCAGGTAAGTCTCGGCGAGCGTGCCATGAACCGGCTGCGATATCGCCCAAAGTCGCCGGGCAGCTTCAGCTGAGCCGGATGGCGCGGGCGGCAATGGTTCGAACGACCGTACCTCCGGTTGTGGCAAC
>DAIQNP010000427.1:0-1711 GCA_036788335.1 Erythrobacter sp. | reverse complement strand
ATGCGCACATTCCTGGTCATCATCGACGAAAGCGAAGAGGCACCCGCCGCGCTGCGCTATGCTGCGCGCCGGGCGGTGTCGGTCGGCGGCGCGGTTCACCTGCTGGCGCTGGTGCCGCAGCAGAACTTCAGTGCTTTCGGCGCGGTGCAGGCAACGATCGAGGCCGAGGCGCGCGACCGGGCCGAAACGCTGGCGCACGGCGTGGCGGGCAACCTGCTGGCGGAAAGCGGGATCATGCCGACCATTTCGGTCGCTATCGGTCAGGGTCAGCGGATCGTCACCGAATTCCTCGCCGATCATGAAGAAGTCGCCGCGCTGGTGCTGGGCGCGGCCAAGGGTAATGCGCCGGGGCCGTTGGTTACCCATTTCTCCAGCGCGGCGGGCAACCTGCCCTGCCCGCTCTACATCATCCCGGCCGATTACGACGAGACCAAGAGCGATCACGGCGTGTGACACGCGCAAGATGACTGCGCTCAGGTGAGGGTGCCGCGCACCGGGTAATCCTTCTTGGTCATGAACCGGATACCATCGAGCAGGTCGCCCAGCGGCGGGCGGGCAAAGGGCGCGTTCTGCACGCTGGCATAGGCAAGCGTCAGGTCGGGCCGCACAAGAAACAGGCCGGGTTCGGAAAACACCGCCGGCTCCTCGCTCCCCTCGCGCCCTTGCGAAATGTACAGGCCCCAGGCGCGCGCTTCGTCCTCGGGCAGCGCATAGGCGAGCGGCACGTCGCCGGTCGGCCAGTCCGCGTCGACAGCCATCGCACGGTCCTCGCTGTCCATCGACACCGCAACCACATTGACCCCGGCTTCGGTGAAAGCGTCGAGCCGCCCGGCCAGCGCTTCGAGATAGCTGCGGCAGATCGGGCAATGCTGGCCGCGGTAGAACACCACCATCGTGAAGTTTTCGGGGTTCTGGTGGTCGAGCTGGTAACGCGCCCCGATGGTGAGCGGCAGGTCGAAGGCGGGAACGGCTTTCGCAGGTGTGAGCATCGGCATCTCCTTTGCCCAACAACGGATTCGCCGCGCCCGCCGTTCCGCCGCCCTACCGCTTGCCGCGCCCCTGATGTCGGATATTGCCCGGCCGACCGCGCTGGCCGGCGATGTATTTGCCAGCCTTCTTCGGCGGTCCGCCACTGCCGCCGCGGTGGTCCTCCGGACGTGTGCCGCGTGGTTCGATCGCACCTGCATCGGCATTCGGCAGCACGAACTTGAGCGCCCCGGTCAACGCATTGGCCTCGGCCAATTTCAGCTTGAGCCGGTCGCCGCTGGCATAGGTAGTCCCGCTGTCGGTGCCCACCAGCGCCTGCGCGGCCTCGTCATGGCGGAAATATTCGCCGCCCAAGGTGGAAATCGGCACCAGCCCGTCCCCGCCCAGCCCGACGATGGTGGCGAAAAAGCCGAAGCCCTGCACGCCTGTGATGCGGGTGTCGAACACCTCGCCGACACGGGCCGAGAGCCAGGCGGCGACATAGCGGTCGATGGTGTCGCGTTCCGCCTCCATCGCACGGCGTTCGGTCTGGCTGATCGCATCGCTGACCTGCTGAAGGCTAGCGCGGTCGCGGTCGGACAACCCGCTGGTGGGCGGCAGCGATCCCGGCGGCGCGGGTTGTTCCAGCTTGTAGGCATCCACCAGCGCGCGGTGCACCAGAAGGTCGGAATAGCGGCGGATCGGCGAGGTGAAGTGCGCATAGGAACCCAGCGAAAGGCCGAAA
>DAIQNP010000426.1:0-1757 GCA_036788335.1 Erythrobacter sp. | reverse complement strand
GCGACCGCGAGCGTCAGTGTGGCCGCGCCGATACGCGCCCTTCCCCCGGACTGCCGCATCATCCTTCTCCCGGCAAAGCAACCGGCTGCGCGATCGCGTGCAACGGTTCTTCCCCGCCATCGATCCAGGCCAGCGAGAGCACGGCCAGCACCGCCAGCCCGGCGATCACCGGCCAGAGCCCTCGGCCACGCACAAAGCTACGCCCCGGGCGACTTTGGGCGGGAATAGCGGCAGGGCGGGGCCGTGCCGGAAGCGGACGTCGCAGATTTGCCATGTTGCGCGTGCCCTAGCCCATCTATAGGCCACGCGGCAATGACTGGCGCACCCTTCCTGAACGATCGCGATCTGACCGCCATCGCCGCGCGCATCACCCGTCCGGTGGTGCTGGTCGGGCTTATGGGCGTGGGCAAATCGACCGTGGGCAAGCGGATTGCGGCGCTGCTCGGCCGCGGCTTTGTCGATGCCGATGATGCCATCGTCCAAGCCGCCCAGCGCAGCATCCCGGAAATCTTCGAAACCTTCGGTGAGCCCTATTTCCGCGACGGTGAACGACGGGTGATCGCCCGGCTGATCGAGGAAAACCACGGTGTGATTGCCACCGGCGGCGGTGCCTTCGTCGATCCGGGCACCCGCGCGCTGATCCTCGACAAGGGGATTGCGGTGTGGATCGATTGCGCCATCGACACGCTGGTGGAGCGCACCGCGCGGCGCGACACGAGGCCGCTGCTCAAGAATGGCGATCCGCGCGCGATCCTCACCCGCCTCGCTGCCGAACGTGCGCCGTTCTACGCCGAAGCACCGGTCCGGGTCGTGAGCCAGGACGGACCGAAGACCGACACTGCACGCATGATTATCGAGGCGATTGACCAATGGCTGTAATTCCCGTGGCGCTGGGCGGGCGCGCTTATGATGTCGTGATCGAAGCCGGAGTGCTCGGTAGGCTGGGCGAAGCGGCGGCGCCATGCCTGCGCGCCTTCGGTGGCGCGCGTTCCGTGCCGGTGGTGGCCGACCGCAACACCGAACGGCTCTACCGCAAGGCCGTGACCGAGGCACTGGCGGTGGCCGGGTGCGAATCCGTGTGGTTCGTGGTCGAACCGGGCGAGGATGCCAAGAGCTGGGGCGTGCTGGAACAACTGACCGACTGGCTGCTGGCGCTGGGCGTGACCCGGTCGGACAATGTCGTGGCGTTGGGCGGCGGGGTGGTGGGCGATCTGGTCGGCTTTGCCTGCGCGATCACCAAGCGCGGCTGCGGCTTCGTGCAAGTGCCCACGACGCTGTTGGCGCAGGTCGATTCGTCGGTCGGCGGCAAGACCGCGATCAACACTGCGGCGGGCAAGAACCTGATCGGGGCCTTCCATCAGCCGAGTATCGTGCTGATCGACCCGCTGGTGCTTGCCACCCTGCCCCTGCGCGAGATGCGCGCCGGATACGCAGAGGTGGTGAAGTACGGATTGCTTGGCAACGCCGCGTTCTTCGACTGGCTGGAGGCCAACGGCGGGGCAGTGCTGGCGCGCGAGCCCACGGCGCTCGAACACGCCATCGCCACCAGCATCGCCATGAAAGCCGCGATCGTCGCCGAGGACGAGCGCGAGACGCAGGACCGCCGTGCGCTGCTCAATCTCGGCCACACCTTCGGCCATGCGCTGGAGGCGGAGACCGGCTTTTCCGACCGGCTGCTGCATGGTGAGGCCGTGGCATTGGGCATGGTGCTGGCAGCGCGCTATTCTGCGCGGCGCGGCGAGCTTTCCGCCGCCGAT
>DAIQNP010000425.1:0-1758 GCA_036788335.1 Erythrobacter sp. | reverse complement strand
CAAAGCAATATCGTGATTTCAAGCCATTGCTGGCCGATCTTCGGACGCGATCAAGGCACGGCATGGCTCACCGCGCACCGCGACAATTACCGCTGGCTGCATGATCAGACCGTGCGGCGCATGAACCGGGGCGAGACGATGGCCGAAATCGCCGAAAGCCTGTCCGCCGCCCCGCTGCCGGGGCTGGGCGATGAATGGGCGACGCATGGCTATTACGGCACGGTCAGCCACAATTCCAAGGCGATCTACCAGTTCTATCTCGGCTGGTATGATGCCGTCCCCGCCAACCTCCACCCGCACCCTCCGGTGGAGCGCGCAGAGCGGTTGATCGAAGCGCTGGGCGGGTCGGATCGCACGCTGGCGCTGGCGCGCAATGCGATGGCGGCAGGCGATTATCGCTGGGCATCCGAGCTGCTGCAAAATTTGGTCTTTGCCGCACCCGAAACCGCCGGGGCCAAGGCATTGCTGGCGGAAAGTTACGAGCAGCAAGGCTATCAGTCCGAAAGCGCGATCTGGCGCAACCAGTTCCTCGCCGCGGCGAGCGATCTCAGAACCGGGCGACGGGCAATGGCCGCGACCCAAAGCACCGATCTGATCGCCGCGATCAGCACCCAGGAACTGCTCGATTCCGCCGCGACCCGGTTTGCGCCCGAACGCTTTGCCACGGGCGCCGCCCCGGCTGATCTGGTCGTGGCGCTGGAACTGACCGACCGCCAGGAACGCGCCACGATCGAAGCCAATCGCCGGGTGATGATCGGGCGTGTCGGTGCTCTGCCCGCAGCGCCCGACGTCACCCTGCGCGGCCCGCGCGCGCTGCTGCTGGGGCTGTTGTTCATGAAGCAGCCAGTCGCCGCGATGCAGGCTGCCGGTCTGACGGTCGAAGGCGATGCCGCCGCCTTGCAAGGGCTGATCGATGCGCTCGACCCGGTGCCAAGCGGGTTTGACATCGTCGAACCATAAAAAAGTGTCGGCCGTAAGCGAAGGGTATCTGCGTCTGCGCTGTTAAAGCGTAGTGTGATGCCGATACGCTCTTGCGTTATTCTTCGACAGGGAAGGTCGACCGATGCACCCGACATTGACTAGCGAGCGGTCCCGATGACCCCAGCCAGCATTGCGCTCAGCCGGTTCGGCTATGGCATCCGTCCCGGTGATGCTGCGCCCGATAATCCGCAGGCCTATCTGCTGCGCCAGCTCGACAGGTTCGATCCCGCTCCCGCAGCGATTGCCAGCCGCACCAATACGCGCGGCAAGACCGGCGAAACCCTGCAATTGCTGCGCGACCTGCGTGAGAAGGCGCGTTCGAAGACCGAACAGGGCATGGATGCAGGCGCGATGGAAAACATGGAGGTGATGTCGCCCGGTGATGCCCGCGTCGCCGAGCTGGCCGGACTGCCGCCCGAATATCAGGCAAAACTGGCCGAAGCGCGCAGCGTGCTGGTGAAAGACGTCACGGTGCGCGTCAATGTCACGCTGGCCAGCGACACGCCGATGATGGAACGGTTGGTGCATTTCTGGTCCAATCACTTCAGCGTCTCGGTCGGCAAACCGGGCACCCAGTTCGAAGTCGGCCCACACGAATTTGTAGCGATCCGCCCGCATGTGCTGGGCCGTTTTGCCGACATGCTGAAGGCGGCGGTGCTGCACCCGGCAATGCTGCTTTATCTCGATCAATTCCAGTCGGTCGGCCCCAATGCGCCCTTTCGGCAGCGCGGCCGCAGAAGGCCCAACCCGCAGGCGCCGCGCGGGCTGAACGAAAAT
>DAIQNP010000424.1:0-1760 GCA_036788335.1 Erythrobacter sp. | reverse complement strand
ATGGAGAGAAAGCGCTGGATGTCCTACGCTGACCAACAAAAACTTACGGGAAGCAAGCTCGCGGGCATTGTCATCGCTGTCGCGATCAATGTCGGCATTCTGCTTGCGCTTGTCTTCGGCCTGACCATCTCGGCGATCAAGAAAGAGATCGAACGGGTAACCACGATTGATATCGAAGAGCCGCCGCCGCCGGAAGAACCGGACGAGCCGCCGCCAGAGCAGCCACAGGACGTGTCGCCGCCGCCACCCGTGGCGCCGCCGCCGCCGATCAGTATCGCACCGGCTCCGCCGCCGATCCAGACCCAGCCGACGATCCCGCCGCCGTCACCGCCGGCGCTCCGGATCCCGCCGCCGGCTCCGGTTGCCGCCCCTGCTCCGCCGCCGCCGCCCCCCGCGCCGTCAAGGGCGCGCCGGGCCAGCACCCGCGGCGAACGCGGCTGGGCTTCCCGGATCCAGGAAAACTATCCCTCGCGCGCCTTGCGCGAAGAAATCGAAGGCACGGTCGGCGTCCGCGTGACGGTTACCGCAGATGGTCGCGCCTCGGGTTGTTCGGTGACCGCATCGAGCGGGTCGAGCATCCTTGACGAGGCGGCCTGCGCCGGGATGGAGCGGTACGCCCGGTTCGATCCTGCGCTCGATGCAGCCGGAAATCCGACGACCGATACTTACTCGACGCGGATCACTTATCGTTTGAATTGACGGATCAATCGGGTTTCGGCCTTGTGGAGGGGCCGCTGCCTTCGGGACTATTCTTTCAAGAGGACTACTCGCAATGAACCTTACCTACCTTGCGGCCGCTGCGGCCGAAGCGCCCAAGAACGAGTTCGGCTTCATCGAAGCCATGGAACAGGGCGGCCCGGTCGCCTGGTCGATCCTTGCGGTCATGATCATCATGTCCGTCGGTTCGTTCTACATCCTGTTCACCAAGCTGTTCGAGCAGAACAAGATCATGAAGCAGTACAAGACCGTGCAGACCAGCTTCTGGCGTGCCGGCAGCCTCAAGGAAGGCGCTGCCAAGCTCGAAAAGGACGGCGCATGGCGCCAGCTCGCCGACGACGCGATCAAGGCGCAGGAAGAGCACGGCAAGATGTCCGACAGCCTCGAATCGCATGACTACATGCATGGTTCGATGCAGCGTTCGGAAGATTCGATCAACTCGGTGCTGTCGGGCGGCCTGCCGTTCCTCGCATCGGTCGGCGCGACCGCGCCGTTCATCGGTCTGCTCGGCACGGTGATCGGGATCTACCGCGCGCTGATCAACATCGGCATCGAAGGTTCGGCCTCGATCGACAAGGTCGCCGGCCCGGTGGGTGAAGCGCTGATCATGACCGCCATCGGTCTGCTCGTCGCGGTGCCTGCGGTGCTTGCGTTCAACTGGCTGCAGTCGCGCAATCGCCGCATCAGCGAATTGCTCAGCAGCTTTGCGACCGACATCCTGGCCTACATCAACTCGAATGGTGCAGTGAAGCCGGCCGTGACCGCCGCTCCGGCAGCGAAGCCCGCTGCCAAGCCGGTGGCCAAGCCCGCCACCACCACCACCACCACGACCACTGGCGGCGTTTCGACCACCAAGGCCTGATCCGGCACGGCCCGGCGAGGCAGCGCGCGGCATCGTCCGCCCTGCCTTGCCGGGCCCTGCTTCCCAGGCGCCCCTTGCCGGGGCCATCCCGGGGACCAGGTCTCCAAACGTCCCACGATTCAAAGTGTCAATGTCTTGACAGGGTAGGAATTCACAATGGCGATTTCGACGGGAGGCGGGG
>DAIQNP010000423.1:0-1778 GCA_036788335.1 Erythrobacter sp. | reverse complement strand
GATAGATGGTGCAAACTTCGTTGACCCGATAGGCGACGTAGGCGGCGGCCTCGTTACCTTCGATAGTGGTGACTTGCCGTTCGGTCATTACTGTTCTCTCTGAGAGCCCGCGCCAGTCGGGCGGGCGGTGGTTGCTTTTGAACTGGAGCGAATCTTGGGCGTGGGTCGCGGGAACCGGCGGCGGGTGGCGACCGTCGTCGGTATCACCCCCGCCGGCTCCCGGACGGTCAAGCGGTGGGCTCCGCCGACTCGGCCGCCGGCTCGGGGATCATCTCGATGGCGTGGCAGGGGCATTGCTCGAAGCACACCGCGCACCCGGTGCAGAGCGCGTAGTCGTAGCGGTAGCGCTTGCCCGGTCCCAGCTTGATGACGGCGTCCTCCGGACAGGCCCCGTAGCAACCGTCGCATTCGTAGCAGTTGCCGCAGGACAGGCAGCGCTTGGCCTCGTACAGCGCCTCCTTGGGGCTCAGACCGGCGACGACTTCCTCGAAGCCGCTGATGCGCTTTTTCATCTCCAGATGACCCTGGGGACGCTGAGCGGCGTCGGTGTAATACCAAACGTGCAGCTTGTCGAAGGTGGCCAGATCGTGCTTGGGCGGCTTGACGTGGGTATCGCCGCGCAACCAGGCGTCGATATTGCGGGCGGCTTTCTTGCCGTGGCCGACCCCGATGGTGACCGTGCGGTCGGACGGCACCATGTCGCCGCCGGCGAACAGGCCCGGATAGCCGGTCATCATCTGGTCGTCGACGGCCACCACCCCGTCATCCTTGCACTCCACGCCGGGCATTTTGCGCAGGAAACTGGTATCCACATCCTGGCCCAGGGCCATGATCAGCGCGTCGGCCTCCAGGGTTTCGAACTGACCGGTCGGGCGGGGTCGGCCGTTCTCATCCACCTCCATCACCTCGACCGTGAAGGTGGTCTCGTCGATGTTCTTGATGGTGCGCAGCCAGTGGATCTTGACATCTTCCTCGAGCGCTTCGTCGGCCTCGAAATCATGGGCCGGCATGTGGGCGCGGTCGCGGCGATAGATGATCAGCGGCTCGTAGCCCAGGCGCTTGGCGACCCGCGCGGCGTCCATGGCGGTGTTGCCGCCGCCGTAGATGGCGACCCGGCGCCCCAATTTCGGCGCGTTGCCGGTTTCCACATCCTTGAGGAAGCTGATGGCGTCGAGCATCTTGCCCGCGTCGCGGGACGGGATCTCGGTGCGCTTGCTGAGGTGGGCGCCGACCGCGACGAACATCGCGTCGAACTTGCCGGCCTCTTTCTCGGCCAACAGGTCGTCCACCAAGTGGTTGAGGACGATCTTGACCCCCATGTTTTCGATGCGCTTGATCTCGCCGTCCAGCACGTCGCGCGGCAACCGGTAAGAAGGTATACCGAAGTGCATCATGCCGCCGGCCATCGGTCCGGCTTCGTGGATCTCGACGCTGTGGCCCATCCGGGCCAAATGATAGGCGGCGGATAGGCCGCTGGGACCGGCCCCGACCACCAACACCCGCTTGCCGCTGGGGGGGGCGGTGACGCTGAACTGCCAGTCTTCCTGCAGGGCCAGATCGCCCAGGAACCGCTCGACGGCGTGGATGCTGACCGAGGAATCCAGCTTGTCGCGGTTGCAGGCGGTCTCGCAGGGGTGATAGCACACCCGGCCATGGATGCCGGGCATCGGGTTGTCCTGGGTCAGGGCTTGCCAAGCCTCCTTGAACCGGCCCGCCTGCGCGTGCGTCAGCCAGGCCTGGATGTTCTCGCCCGCCGGACAGGCATTGTTGCAGGTGGG
>DAIQNP010000422.1:0-1779 GCA_036788335.1 Erythrobacter sp. | reverse complement strand
GCGCCGCGCCGCCGGCGGTGCAGGCCTATGTCGCCTCGCGCACGCCGCGGGCCCAACGCACGCAGGCGCTGTCGCTGATCGCGTCGAGCTTCGGGCTCGGCACCGTGATCGGCCCTGCGCTCGCCCCGCTGATGGTGTTGCCGTTCACCGGCATGGGGCTGACGGGGCCGTTCATCTGCTTTGCCCTGATCGGCATCGCTGCGCTGATCGTGCTGCGCCTGCGCCTGCCCGATGACGAGCCGCAATATGCCGCGCGTGGGCAGGCGGTCGCCTATTCGAGCGGATCGGGCGCGCCGAGCGATCCGGGGCAGGCGCATGACAGCGAGGGAGAGGCTGACAGCCGGAGTGCGCAGAGCGACGCTGTGCTGGCAGAGCAGCCGCGCCTCAGTTGGTGGGACCCGCGCCTGCGTCCATGGGTCATTGCCGGATTGTTGGGCGGTCATGCGCAGGCCATGGTGCTGGGAATATCGGGCTTTCTGGTGCTGGACCGGCTGGGACTGCGCGATACGCCCACCGAGGGCGCGGGTCCGGTGGGCCTCGTGCTGATGAGCGGCGCGATTGCCACGCTGCTGGCGCAGTGGGGGCTGATACCGCGCTTCGATCTCGGCCCGCGTGCAGCGACGCTGTGGGGTATCCTGATAGCGGCGCTTGGAACGGGGCTGCTGGCGGTAGCGGGCGACCTGCACATGATTGCGCTTGGCTACGCCATTGCCTCGCTGGGATTCGGCCTGTTCCGTCCGGGCACCACAGCAGGCACTTCGCTCGCCGTTACGCGGGCGGAGCAAGGTCAGGCCTCGGGCATCGTCGCTTCGATCGCCGGGGCAAGCTATATCTATGCCCCGGCTCTGGGCGTGTGGCTCTACGGCTTTTCGGACTGGCTCGGTTTCGGGCTTATCATCGCGCTGTGCGGTTCCGTGCTGGCGCATGGCTGGTTTGCCTTGCAAGCCGATGCGTCGCTGACCGCCGAACGCGAAACGTTCGAATAGACTGCCTTCCCGAAGGGTCTACAATATCTCCAGCACCACATCCTGCGGACGGCACAGACGCACGCCCTTGTCGGTCTCAACCAAGGGGCGCTCGATCAGAATAGGATCGGCCACCATTGCAGCAAGCACAGCCGCGTCGTCCGCGTCAGGCAGGCCGCGTTCCGCTGCATCGGTGCCGCGCAGACGCAGGCCTTGCTGCGGGGTGATCCCGGCGTCGCGGTAAAGCTGCGCGAGTTTGTCGGCGGTCGGCGGCGTCTTGAGATACTCGACCACGGTCACATCGACCCGGCTGAGGTTTTCCAGAATTGCGAGTGTCTTGCGCGACGTGCCGCACGCGGGGTTGTGCCAGATAGTCGCCTTCATCGGTGAGAGCCTCCTTTGCCGCGCTCGACCTACGCAATCGGCGGCCGATTTGCTACAATTTGATAAGAATGAGCAGGAGTGCATTTTTCTGGTTGCAATTGCGAGTAAGTTGCAATAGCTGATGCGGGAGAAGAGAAGGAAACCCCATGATTCACTCCGTCGCCCGCACCGCACTGTTGGTGGGCACCGCCATGACTGTCTCTCCTGCATTTGCCAAGGATGGCGAGTCTGAAGCAATCTCTGCAATGGCTTCGACAGCTGCGGTGCCTGCAACCGAAATCGTGGTCGTGGGTACGCCCGAAGAAGCCAAGGCGATTGCCGGCTCCTTCGCTACCGTAACTGACGAAGACCTTCGCCGCAGTCGCGTGCTCAATGTCAATGATGCGCTGCGGCAGGTTGCAGGCGTGTTCGTGCGCGACGAGGAAGGCGC
>DAIQNP010000421.1:0-1828 GCA_036788335.1 Erythrobacter sp. | reverse complement strand
GATCTGTGGCGCCACTTCAGCACCACAGTTGCCGCTTTCGCGGACGGGGTCTGGCGTTGCGCCAGGTAAGTTAGTCTCTGACAAGACTAACTTAGATCAGTGCCGCCTGTTTCATGGCGGCACTGGTCATCTCGGTGTATCAATGATCAGAAAATTTCATTCCCGCAGTGAAAGATGCCCCCTCCCCACTGGTTCAAACCGCTGACATTTGAAGTTATTGTGTGTAGGCGAAACAAGCCGCGCTGCATGCTGTCCTGTTCTGCATCCCTCTCACATCAAGCAATTTGTCTTTCGTTAACTACTTAGTTACCCGGGGGCGACGAGAGGTCAAGCGCAAATTTAATGCTTTGTTAGCAATTCGCAAAACTGACACAGTAGCGATTCGAGCACTGCGTGTCTGTACCTAGACATCTGCTCCGTATCCGCATCAATGCTTTCAGTGAACTAGCTCAATACTTTCCACATTTTCACACAGATGGCCGCATATGTCGCCTCAGAACTCCTGTTTCCGTTGAGCGCAACCTCACCGCGCATACCATGGGCGATCGGCGGAAATCCCACTCACACATTGGCAGTAGTTCTTGTCTTTTACTTATGCGCGGCCGGGCTTTATCTGTCCGCCTTCGGCTGCACGACATTGCACTCCTTTAGCAGATTTTGGCGATGCCGGAAGCACACACCCGGCGGTCAGCACTGCGCCGCCGGCTGCAAATCCGATTTCCACAGCATTGATTGCGGCGACTGCGAAAGCATATCTCTAGACAGCAGGCCCGATCGTTCTGCGGCAACCTAGGATTCCAGATGCTTGGCGAAAGCCCCGGGCAGGGTCATCCGCAGGCGGATCGTGCATGGGGTTTGCCACATCGTCATGAGCACGGTCCGGTCATGATCGTCGAGCGACGCCTCCCCGCATCGTAGCTTAATCTGCCGCAAGCACACCAGTAAGGTGCACTTTCCGATGCGCTTGCGCCCCTGCCCATAGGTTTTCGAAACCAAGGCTGCCCGCTGCAGTCACAGTTTTGACATTCAGCCACGGAACTGCGACATCACGCCTCTGAAAAATTGGAGCGGTCCGTGCAGACAAACAAGGCGCCGGTCCTGACGGTGTTGATACCGGCGCTGAATGAGGCCGGGAGCATCGAGGGCGTGGTCCGCGAGGCGCTGGACCGGCTCTCTGTATCGATCCCCGATTGCGAACTGATCGTCATCGACGACGGCAGCACGGACGGGACCGATACGGCGCTCGCCGGCCTTCTCGCCGAGGAGCCCCGCATCCGGCTGATCGTGCATCCGAAGCGCTCGGGCAAGAGCGCGGCGCTGCGTTCCGGTATGCTGCAGGCCCGGTCGGCCTGGGTGGCGACGATGGACGCCGATGGCCAGGACGACCCCGCCGCCATTCTCGACATGGCCGCCGCCATCGACCTCTCTTTGGCCGGCGAGACCGGCCTCGTTGCCGGCTGCCGCACCAACCGCACGGATGGTGGCAGCCGCAAGTTCGCCTCGCGCTTTGCCAACGGGCTGCGGCGTTCGCTGCTGAACGATTCCTGCCCTGATACAGGCTGCGGCCTGAAGCTGATCCAGCGCGACGTGTTCCTCGCCATGCCGTTCTTTGACGCGCTTCACCGCTACCTGCCCGCAATGACCGGTCACCTCGGCTGGAAGACGGTGAATGTGCCGGTGGTCAACCGTCCGCGCACCGCGGGGGAGTCCAAGTACACCAATGTCGGACGCGCCTTTGCCGGATTCTTCGACCTGATGGGCGTGGTCTGGCTTATGCGCCGCACGACGATCCCGGCCCGCGCCCTGCTCTACCGGCAAACGGACCGGC
>DAIQNP010000420.1:0-1872 GCA_036788335.1 Erythrobacter sp. | reverse complement strand
CATGTGCTGCTGCACGGCAATGGTTTCGTCCACATCATCAAGGATGCAGCCGGGCGGCCGATCGAACTTTTCGCCTTGCGCCCCGATCGCATGGGCGTGGTCGCAGGCGACGATGGCTGGCCCTGCGCCTATCGTTACACCGCCGCTGCCAACCCTATCCTTTACCCGGTCGAAGACGAGAATGGCTGGCCGTGCATCGTCCATGTCAAGGCGATGCACCCGCTCGACGACCAGCTTGGCGCAGGCGCGCTGGCAGCGGCACACCAAGCGGTCACGATCCACAATGCGGCGGCCGAGTGGAACCGGGCCTTGCTCGAGAACGCAGCGCGGCCCTCGGGGGCGCTGGTCCATGATGCAGGTGATGGCGCAAGCCTGACCGGCGACCAGTTCGACCGTCTCAAGACCGAGCTCGACCTCGCCTTTTCGGGCGCGGTCAACGCCGGGCGCCCGATGCTGCTGGACGGCGGGCTCAAATGGCAGAGCATGGCCCTGACGCCCGCCGACATGGATTTCGCCACGCTGAAAAGCGCAGCCGCGCGCGATATTGCGCTGGCTTTCGGGGTCCCGCCGATGCTGCTCGGCCTGCCGGGCGACAACACCTATTCCAATTATCGCGAGGCCAACCGCGCGCTGTGGCGCCTGACCCTTCTGCCGCTCGCCGAAAAGCTGTTCGCTGCCCTGCGTGAGGGCCTTTCGCCGTGGTTTGCGGACGCGGATGTCGCGATCGACCTCGACCGAATCCCGGCGCTATCGGAAGACCGCGAGCGATTGTGGGCGCAGGTCTCCGACGCCGATTTCCTGAGCCGCGCGGAAAAGCGCCAGATGCTCGGCCTTCCCCCGGAGGAGAACGACGAATGAGCCGTGATGACATTCTTGCCAGCCTGATGGCGCAGGCCCGCGATGAAGGGGCCGCGCTGGTCACCCTGCGCGCGATCATCGAGGAAACCAGTGTCTTGGCCACCGACCGCGCGATCGAGCGGCTGGGTCTGGGCGATCCCGGAGCGGAAGGCGAACTGACCGAACTGCGCGAGTTGCTGCGAGCCTGGCGCGATGCCAAGACCAGCGCGTGGAAGGCTTTGGTCGGCTGGGCGGTGCGAGCGGCGCTGGCTCTGCTGCTGATTGGCATCGCGGTACGCTTCGGCGTGTGGCACCGCTTGTGAGCGCGGCCCCCTGCCGCTTCGCCGGCTACGCCGCCCTGTTCGATATCCCCGATGCGGCGCGCGACCGGATTCGTCCCGGCGCTTTCGCCGAAACATTGGTGCGCCGCACCGCGCCGCTGCCGCTGTGCTGGCAGCACCGCTGGGACCGCCCGATCGGGACGGTCGAGCGGGCCGCCGAAGATGCGCGCGGATTGCAGATCATCGCCCGGATCGATCGGCCCGATTGCCGCGCCCGCGTGCTGCTCGAAGCGGGCGCGGTCAGCGGGTTGAGCTTCGGCTACCGCGCACGGGCTGCCCGTCACACCGATCAGGGACGCGAATTGATCGCCATCGACCTGTTCGAAGTCAGCCTGGTTTCGGATCCGCTGCAACACGGCGCGCGGGTTCATCTGGTTGCGCCGGCTCTGCCCTGACAGGCGCCAACCGCAATTGCCATTCCACCGGCCGCCACTGGGGCGGCCTTTTTTTGTGCCCAACTGAAAGGCCTGATACCCCATGGATGATCTCATCGTTCCCAATTCCGCGATGCCCGGCAGCGATCCGTTGGCCGCAAGCTTCGACATCGTCGCTCGGCAGGACAAGACCGAGGCCGATATCACCGCCCTGCGCAGCGATGTCGACGAGGTGAAATCGCGCCTCGACAAGGTCGCCCGCGCCGCCTCGCGTCCGGCGATGGGCGGCGCGGCGATGGCCGACACTGCCGAAGTCAAAG
>DAIQNP010000419.1:0-1880 GCA_036788335.1 Erythrobacter sp. | reverse complement strand
AAGGAACAGCAGCGCCTTGAAGAAGGCGTGGGTGAACAGGTGGAACATCGCCACCCCGTAAGCGCCCACCCCGGCCGCAAAGAACATATAGCCCAGCTGCGAGCAGGTCGAATAGGCGATCACCCGCTTGATGTCCCACTGCGTCGTGCCGATGGTTGCAGCAAAGAAACAGGTGGCTGCCCCGATCACTGTAACGATCATCAGCGCGGTCGGCGCGGTTTCGAACATCGGCGACAGGCGGCAGAGCATGAACACGCCCGCGGTCACCATCGTCGCGGCGTGGATCAGCGCGGAGACCGGCGTCGGCCCTTCCATCGCGTCGGGCAGCCAGGTGTGCAGGCCCAACTGCGCCGACTTGCCCATCGCCCCGATGAACAGCAGGATGCACAGGATGTCCATCGTGTAGAGGCGCATGCCGACAAAGGTGATGCTCGACCCGCTCATGGCCGGGGCGGCATCGAGGATCTCGGGGATCGAGGTGGTCTGGAACACCACGAAGGTGCCGAAAATGCCGAGCATGAACCCCAGGTCACCGACGCGGTTGACCACGAAGGCCTTGATCGCCGCCGCGCCCGCGCTCGGCTTTCTGAACCAGAACCCGATCAGCAGATAGGACGCAAGCCCCACGCCCTCCCAACCGAAGAACATCTGGACGAGGTTGTCGGCCGTCACCAGCATCAGCATCGCAAAGGTGAACAGCGAGAGGTAGGCGAAGAACCGCGGCTGATCCGGGTCCTCTTCCATGTAGCCCCACGAATAGACGTGGACCAGCGCCGAGACGGAGTTGATCACCACCAGCATCACCGCCGTCAACGCGTCGACCCGCAGCGCCCAGTCGAAACTGAGCGCGCCGCTTTCGACCCACTTCAGGACTGGCACGACCGTCGCCGTCTCGGTCCCGCCGAGGAACCCGAGGAAGATCGGCCAGCTTAGGGCTGCCGACAGCAGCAGCGCGCCGGTGGTCAGGCTCTTGGCCGCGACATTGCCGATCATCCGGTTGCCCAGCCCTGCAATCAGGGCGGCAAGCAGCGGCGCGAAGACGATGATCAGGATGGAGTGCATCTCAGGCTCAGCCCTTCATCCGGTTGATGTCGTCGACCGCAATCGATCCGTGGCCGCGGTAATAGATCACCAAAATTGCCAGCCCGATTGCCGCCTCGGCCGCCGCCACGGTCAGCACAAGCATCGCGAAAATCTGGCCGACGAGGTCCTGCATGAAGGCGCTGAAGGCGACGAGGTTGATGTTGACGCTGAGCAGGATCAGCTCGATCGCCATCAGGATCACGATCACGTTCTTGCGGTTGAGGAAGATGCCCAACACGCCCAGCACGAACAAGATCGCGCCGACGGTGAGGTAATGTTCGATGCCGATCACAATTCGACCCCCTGCCCGACTTCCGGGTTCTTCATGACGGTTGCATCCTCGGGACGGCGGCGCGTCTGCTTGCCGACGTCCTGGCGCGCGCGGGCGCCCGGCTTGGGCGGCTGGAAAGTCAGCACGATCGCGCCGATCATCGCCACCAGCAGGATGATCCCAGCGATCTCGAACAGCACGATGTAGCGCCCGTAAAGCAGTGCGCCCAAGGCTTCGATGTTGCTCACGCCCACCGCCTGCACCGCGCTGCCATCAGCGGTGCCGAGCGTAATGCCGCCCGCCTGATAGGCGCCCGCCGCCAGCAGCAGTTCCGCCAGCAGCACCGCAGCGATCGCCAGCCCCAGCGGCACGTTGCGGATGAACCCTGCGCGCATCGCGGCAAAATCGATGTCGAGCATCATGACGACGAACAGGAACAATACCGCCACCGCGCCGACATAGACGATCACCAGCAGCATCGCGATGAACTCCGCGCCCACCAGCACCATCAGCCCGGCGGCGTTGA
>DAIQNP010000418.1:0-1897 GCA_036788335.1 Erythrobacter sp. | reverse complement strand
ATGGCGGCAATGCCACTGTCGGAAGCGTGTCGTCGATCACGCGCGATGATCTGATCGCTTTCAAGGACAGCTGGATCCGCCCCGACAATGGCGAGGTCTTCGTGATTTCGGACCGCCCGCTGGCCGAGGTGGTGGCCGAGATCAACACCGTCTTTGGCGACTGGACCCCGCCGGCCGCGGCCAGGGGCACCAAGCAATTTGCCGCAGGCACCGAGGCGCAAGGCAATCGCATCATCCTCGTCAACCGGCCCAATTCGCCGCAAAGCTTCATCCTCGGCGCGCAGGTCACCCCGCTCAGCGCGGGCGATCCGGCCTTCGTCGCCTTCAACAGCGCCAACAATTCGCTGGGCGGCAACTTCCTCGCCCGGCTCAACATGAATCTGCGCGAGACCAAGGGCTGGAGCTACGGGGTGCGCGGCGGATCGCAGGCGCGCGAGAACGCGGTGGTCTACGCCATTTCGGGCGGGGTCCAGGCCGATCGCACCGGCGATTCGCTGGCCGAGATGCTGCGCGAAACCCGCGAATTCCTGACCACCAGCGGCGTGACCACCGACGAACTCAGCCGCAACGTCGCCTCCGAAGTGGGCGCGCTGCCGGGCCGGTTCGAAACCTCACCCGCGGTGCTCTCGGCGATGCAGAGCAACGCGCTGTTCGGCCGCCCGGACGATTACTACGAGAAACTGGCCGATCTCTACCGTAGCCAGACACAGGCCAGCCTGGATGAAGCCGCGCGCGCCGCGCTCGATACCGACAGGTTCGTGTGGGTCGTGGTGGGCGATGCGAGCACCGTGCGCGCCCAGCTCGAACCGCTCGGCCTGCCGATCGAACAGCGCGAAATGACGGCCGAATAAGGTACCCGGTGTCAGCGCGCGGGGGCCGCCAATTGCGGTTGAAGCGCGCTGACATAAGTGTAAATAACCTACCGCGTTTCGCGTGGCCCTGAAGGCCCAGCCGCGCATAGATGGAGATGGAATATGTCTGTTGCAGGTACCTACAAGACCGTCGTGAAAAGCCCGATGGGCGACCAGACCGGCACCTTCACCGTCGTACCGGGCGAAGGCGACACCTTCACCGGCTCGATGGCGGGCGGCATGGGGTCGATGGACGTGGTCGACGGCACGATTTCGGGCGACACGCTGACCTGGAAGATGAACATGGTGGTGCCGATGCCGATGACGCTCGATTGCGAAGCCACCGTTGACGGTGACCAGCTGACCGGTTCGGTCAATGCCGGCGCGTTCGGCGCGATGCCGCTGACCGGCCAGCGCGAAGGCTAAGGCTCTTTGCATTGTGATGGCCAAGGGGCCGCCGGAGCCACCGCGTTCCGGCGGCCCTTTGCGTTACAGCGTTACAGCTTCCCCCGCAGCGCCTGATAGGCCGCCGCCGCGACCGTGTTGGCCAGATTGAGCGAGCGGATTACGTCCGAACGCATCGGCAGGCGGAACAGCCGGTCTTCATGCTGCGCCACTATGCTGCGCGGTATACCCTTGGTTTCCTGTCCGAATACCAGCATTGCATCGTCGGGATAGTCGGGCTCGTAGAAGCTGCGGCTGCCGAATTCCTCGAACAGGAACAGCTGATCTGGGCGCGGCTGGCGCGCGGCGAGGAAGGCGTCCCAGCTGGCATATTCGGTGAGGTGGACGTGCGGCCAGTAATCCAGCCCCGCCCGCTTCACGCGGCTGTCCGAGATGTCGAAGCCGAGCGGGTGGATCAGGATCAACTCCATCCCCAGCGCCACACAGGTGCGCCCGATGGCGCCGGTGTTGCCGGGGATTTCGGGCTGGATCAGGATGACGGCGGGGCCCATCAGGCCGCTCTTATCACCCCAGCTTTGCCTTCAGCAGCTGGTTCACCACGCCCGGATTGGCCTTGCCCTGCATCGCCTTCATCGTCTGGC
>DAIQNP010000417.1:0-1901 GCA_036788335.1 Erythrobacter sp. | reverse complement strand
GGCGGCACCATCTGAAGGCATGGCGCAAGCGGCTGGAGCAAGCCCCGGCGCTGGTTACGCGAACGAAGGATGCTGAAAAGAAGCGGATGAAGCCGCGCTCGCAATCGACCGTAAACCGCGACATGGTGCCGCTGCGCGCCGCGCTGGGCATGGTGCTAAAGCCGGGTGCGCCGAATACGGACGCGGCATGGCAAGAGTCGCTGCGCCCTTTTAAGGGGGCGGATAAGCGCCGGGAGCTGTATATCGACCGTGACGAGCGCAAGGCGCTGATCGATGCCACCTGCGAAGAGGCGCAGCCCTTTGTGAAGGCGCTGTGCCTGTTGCCGCTGCGCCCCGGCGCGCTGGCTGGCCTGAAGGTGGGCGACTTCGACAAGCGCACCCGCGCGCTAACGGTGGGCAAGGACAAGAACGGCAACCCGCGCCAGCTCACCATGCCGCAGGTGATTGCGGACTTCTTTGAAGTGCAAGTGAAAAACAAACTGCCAGCCGCATCGATCTTCGCCCGCGCTGATGGGGCGGCATGGAACAAGGATGCCTGGAAGCACCCGATTAAGGATGCGGTCGAGGCGGCTGGCCTACCAATGGCCGCGTCCGCCTACACGCTTCGACACAGCGTCATCACCGATCTTATTCGTTCCCGCTTGCCGATTCTTACGGTTGCACAGTTGTCAGGCACAAGCGTTGCCATGATTGAAAAGCACTACGGGCACCTCGTACGCGATGATGCCGAAGAAGCGCTGGCGAGTATCGCGATCTGAGACTGGCTAAGCAGTGGCCGTTACCTCCGCAGCCTGCCTGACAGAGCGTCAGGCATACGAAAAAATTGCTTTCACCCATAGAGTACCGCTCGAGTTGTTCGATTTGCGCGCTCATGGGCAATGCCCATCGGACGCTAACTCCTCAAATTCCGACATCACAGGCCAACGCAGCCTGTCGAACACGGTATCGGAATCGGCTCGATTGGCGGCGGAGGTGATGCCCAGCGCGATGCAGCAGCGCGCCCAGTCGAGCGCCTTCTCGTTTGAAATACTAAGGGTCAGCCAGACTTCGTCAGCGGCAGAAAGGCCCTCACACTCGCAATCGAGAATGCTCATTTCTGCAACCCGCCGCCGAAATTTTTTTAGCAATCGGGTTTCCTCGATCTGGTCTGATGTTTCCAGAACAGCAGCGAGACAATTTGCCAGATGGAGAACGTAGTGATGCGGGTCTTCGAGGAAGGCCAGTGGATGCGGGTCGTTAAGGAATGGCAAGTGGGGTTCGGTCACGCCTCGTCATCCTTATAGTCGGTCCGGCTGTCTCCCGTCAGAAAATTCAATTGGCAGATACGGTGCCAGTCGATCGCGTGCTTGAACGGGCATAGCGGACCCTCGACCGTGCAGATGTGATCCCACAGCTGGACCCCTGACTCAAGGGGACATGCTCCTCCCAAGCGGACCCTTGCAAAGAGCAGAGGTCAGACGTGCGAAGGATCTGACTTGTCGACGTGTCGCGACCCTCATGGCACGTCCCAAGACGTGCCGGGGACGTATCCGATATAGCCCCGCCAACGCTCGGAGAGCGAGGTGATGTTCTGTTACTTGCCCGAAAAGTGGCACAGGGTGGTGCACGTCATCGGACGGCTGAAATCCCACGTGACGCACACGTTCCACCGTCCTCGAGGACGTGCCGATAGCGTGTTAACCTGCGCGGGTGGCAGGTTGATGGAGCGTACCAGCGGCCCAGATATTGCCACAAATGGCTTGCGACAGCCGTATCTTACACGCCTGCTTCGGTGTGGGAGCCGCCTACCCCATCACGTCAAAGTTCGGTGCGATCAATTGGCCGAGGACCTAAGCGGGATGGCCGAGTTTGGGACATTCATGCCGTTTCCAATCGACCTAATGAATGACTGGGTTTGCCGA
>DAIQNP010000416.1:0-1921 GCA_036788335.1 Erythrobacter sp. | reverse complement strand
AACCCGCGCTTGTTGAACTTGGCCTCGTAAAGCTCGGGATTGATGTCGTGGTGATCGAAGATGTAGCGCACGCCGAAGAGCTTGAATGGCAGCGCAACAAGGAAGATCAGATCGGGCGGATTGCAGCCCTGAATCACGTCGATCCGGCGCTTGAAATGGATCTTCCACGCCAGCAGCGTTTCCCAGAACAGCGCCGCGCCATATTCCGCCAGAAAACCGATCGCGCCCTTGGCTTCAAGCGGGAGCGGGTGGCGGTGGATGTCGATGCCGTCGATGACTTCGAAGCGGCTCTCGTAACCCTTGCCGGTCGGGCAGATGATCGAGACATGCGCGCCCGCCGCCTTCAGCGTGCGCGCTTCCTGCCACACCCGCCGGTCAAACGGCAGGGGCAGGTTCTCGACCACGATCAGCACGTGGCGGCCCTTGAGCGGTTCACCGGGGATGACCGCAGGGATGCCTTCCTCGGCGGAGACGCTGGCTGCCAGAGCGGTGTTCATCGTCAGGCGATTGTGCTGGTGTCGACGAGCTTGGCGGTGTCGATGGCCAGCGTATCGATCAGCCGGTTGGTGGCGACGATGCGGGCATAATCGCCGCTTTCTGCAGTTTCCTTCGTCACCATCAGCCCGTCAATCCGCGGCAGCACCGAATAGGCATAGCCGAGGTTCTGGCCGACCAGATTATCGGGCGCGACCTTGGGATCATAGATGTCGAGATCATAGCCTGCTTCGAGCAGCTTGCGCGCCATGTCGACCGCCGGGCTTTCGCGCAGGTCGTCGGTCTCCAGCTTGAAGGCGAGGCCGACCAACAGCACCTTGGCGCCGGGCTCCAGCCCTTGCGTTGCGGTCAGGAACTGGTGGTGTTTGTGCGCTTCGTTCGACCGGATCAGCGAATCGACCAGATGGGTGGCTGAGCCGGTGTCAGCCGCGATATATTGCAGCGCACGCACATCCTTGGGCAGGCACGACCCGCCAAACGCGCCGCCCGGACGGGTGTAATAGGCCGAGAGGTTCAGCTTCGTGTCGCTCTTGAAGATCGCGTGGACTTCCTTCGCGGAAATGCCGAGGTTCTGGCACACCCGGCCGATTTCGTTGGCAAAGGCGACCTTGACCGCGTGCCAGGAATTATCGACGAACTTGGTGATCTCGGCCTCGCGCAGGCCGACTTCGAAGACCGGGGCTTCGATGCCTTCGTTGAGCTTGGCCATATTGGCCGAAGGCTTGCCGCCCAATGTGCCGATCACGATCTTGGGGGGCGCGAAGAAATCTTCGATGGCCGAGGCTTCGCGCAGGAATTCCGGGTTGTAGACCAGCTCGACTGCGGTTTCCGCAGCATCGCCCAGATGGCTTTCGATGATCGGCCAGATGATGTTCTCGCAGGAACCGGGCCGCATGGTGGAACGATAGGCGAGGGTCAGCGGTGTGGGACGGTCCGGCTTGAGGCCCGCAGCAATCGCGCGGGTGACCTGCGCGATATAGCTCATGTTATGCGCGCCATCGACGCCGCTAGGCGTGCCGACGCAGACGATGGCGATGTCGCAATCGTCAAGCTCGTCGGTCAGCCGGGTGACGGCCTTGACGCGGCCATCGACATGGGCGGCGGCGATCAGATCATCCAGCCCGGGCTCGTAAACCGGAGCCCGACCTTCATTGAGCGCGGCGACCTTGGCGTCGCTGACATCGACACCGATGATCGTGTGTCCCTGACTGGCAATGCAACCTGCGGCAGTGGAGCCGACGTAACCCAATCCGAAAATGGCAACTTTCACGAATTTCCCCCAAAGTCGCGACCCTCGGCTCGCGCGGTGGCCTAGCAAGCGTCTTTGCGTGTTGCAATGCACAACAGGCGGACCGAGCGCAGGCTGCGGCGGCGTCCCTTCAGTCCAGCGCGGCGACTTCTGCGAGGACTTGCTTGGCCAGTTCTG
>DAIQNP010000415.1:0-1929 GCA_036788335.1 Erythrobacter sp. | reverse complement strand
TAATCGGGGGCCTCGCGCGGGACGCGCTGCTGGATGTTGCCGTCGATCGCGCTCTGCACGGCGGCGAGCAGCACGAAGGCGGCAAGGCCGAAGCCCAGCGCGGTCACCAGCGCCCCGGTCGGCGCGCCGGGCCGGTGGATGTTGGCGAGCGCGCTTCGCAGCAGCGGATTGGCCGGGCGCGGCAGGCGGCGGGCGAAGTGCTGGATGCCCCAGCCAAGCCCCGCCAGCAGCACCAGCGCAGCCCCTGCGCCCAGCAGGAACCCGCCCGACAGCAGCGGCTGGTCGGTGGTCAGCAGCGCCAGCGCACAGATCGCCGCGATGCCCAGCCCGGTGGCGATCAGCGCGCGCCGGTCTCGCGCCAGCGGCACCACGCCCGACCGCATCAGCGCCATCGCCGGATAGGTCCGCGCGCGCAGCAAGGGCGCAGCGGCAAAGGCGAAGGCCACCAGCAACCCGTAACTCGCCGCCAGCAGCAACGGGCCGGGCGCGATGATGAAGCCGCTTTCGACCGGCAGCAGCCCTTGCAGCGCCGCGCCCAGCACCGGAGTCACCAGCACGCCTGCGGCCAGCCCCGCGATACTGCCGACCAGGGAAGCCACGCCGATCTGCATCGCATAGATCCGCACAATGTCGGCCGAGGTCGCGCCCAGCACCTTCAGTGTGGCGATACTGCCCCGGCGCTGGTCGAGATAGGACGATACGCCGCCCGCGATCCCGATGCCGGCAATCACCAGCGCGGCGAGGCCCACCAGCGTGAGAAAGTCGCTCATCTGCCGCACGAAGCGGTCCGCGCCGGGCGAGGCGCGGTCGCGGGTGCGAAAATCGAAGCCCGCGTTGGGGAAGGCTTCGGTCAGCGCCTCTTCCACGGCTTCAGGATCGCGCGCCGGGTCGGCAAAGGCAACGCGGTGCTTGCTCTGATAGAGCGCGCCGGGTTGCAGCAATCCGGCAGCGGCGGGAACATCCTGTGCCACGATCACCGTGGGGCCGAGCTGGAAGCCTTCGGACAGGCGGTCGGGCTCGTCCTCGATCACGCCTGCGGCGGTCAGCGTGACGGTGCCGACGGTGAAGCTGTCACCCACTGCGATTCCGAGCCGCTCGATAGCGGTGGCGGCGATCCATGCGTCATTGCCCGTAGGCGCGCCGACTTCGCGGCCATCGGCCAGCAGCAGCGTGCCGAACATCGGCCACTTGTCATCGACCGCCTTCAATTCGATCGGCGCGGCGGCCTCGGGCGTGCTTGCCATTGCCTGCAACCGGAACCCGCTCGACACCGTGCCGAAGTCTTCCATTGCCGCAAGCTGATCGGGGGCAAGGTCGCGCTGCCACACCTCGATCTCGAGATCGCCGCCCAGCAATTCCTGCCCGCTCGCCGCCAGCTCGCGCTCGATCGCCGAGGTCAGCGTGCCGATCGCCGCCAAGGCCGCCGTGCCGAGGAAGATGCACACCAACAGCAGCCGCAGCCCCCGGAAGCGCCCGTTGAGATCGCGCCGGGCGATGGCCCAGGCGGTTGTCAGCGGAAGGCTCACGCCGCGTCCGGTTTCTTGGCAGCGGCGGTGTCGGAGGCGATCACCCCGTCGGCCATCGTCAGCACCCGCTCGCAGCGCGCCGCAAGGCTGGCATCGTGGGTGATGATCAGCAAGGTCGCCCCGGTCTCGGCCCGGCGGGCGAGCAGCAGGTTGATGATCTCTTCGCCGGTCGCCGCATCAAGGTTGCCGGTGGGTTCGTCGGCGAAGATCAGTTCGGGACGCGGCGCGGTGGCTCGCGCAATGGCGACGCGCTGCTGTTCGCCGCCCGAAAGCTGGGTCGGGTAATGGCCGGTGCGGTGGCCAAGGCCGACCGCTTCCAGTTCGGCCAGCGCGCGCGGCGCGGCATCAGCCATCGCGGCCAGTTCCATCGGGGTGGCGACATTTTCGGCGGCGGTCATGGTGG
>DAIQNP010000414.1:0-1972 GCA_036788335.1 Erythrobacter sp. | reverse complement strand
AGAATTAGTAATTTAATCTGAAACCCGGCAACTGTTTGTCGAGGGGGACTTACGCTTCCTCCTTAGCCAGACCAGGACTGGCCGGCGGGTAGTTGAAGGTCCGCCCAGAGGCCGCTTTTGGAATGGCAGGAAATCCGGTCGAATGTGCCAAATCGGACATCGGGTGACGATCGAGCCAACCACTTGGAAAATATTCTGAAAGCGCCAATCTTGCACTCGGCTGGGCGGCAAACTCAGGTCAGATGCCGCGCGTGCCAGCCGATGTGTTCAGCCATGAAGGTCGAGATGAAAAAGTAGGAGTGGTCATAGCCTTCCTGCATCCGAATTTCGGCTGGCATTCCGGCAGCCTGGCACGCATCGACAAGCCGCTGTGTCTGCAGCTGTTCAGCGAGGAAATCATCGGCGGTTCCCTGATCGACCAGCAGATTGGGCAGCCTTGCGCCATCCTCGATCAAGGCAACCGCATCATACTCGCGCCAGGCATCGCGGTCCTGCCCCAGATAAAGCCCGAGTGCCTTGTGCCCCCAAGGCACCTGCATCGGCGCGACGATCGGCGCGAAGGCGCTGACCGAACGGAAGCGGCCGGGATTGCGCAGCGCCACGGTCAAGGCGCCGTGCCCGCCCATCGAATGACCGGTGATCGACTGGCGCGAGGCGTCGGCAGGGAAATTCGCGGCGATCAGCGCGGGCAATTCGCGTTCGATGTAGCTGCGCATCCGGTAATGGCTTGACCATGGCTCCTGCGACGCATCGACATAGAAGCCGGCGCCCTGTCCGCAATCATAGGCCTCGTCATCGGGCACCTCATCGCCGCGCGGACTGGTATCGGGAGCAACCAGGATTATCCCGGCTTTCGCACAAGCGGCGCGGTATTCGCCCTTTTCCATCACGTTGGCATGGGTGCACGTGAGCCCGGAGAGATAGGTCAGGACCGGCAGTTTGGTGTCCGGGGCATGATCGGGCACGAACACGGCGAAGGTCATCTCGGTGCCGGTCTCGCTCGACAAGTGCGAGTAAACGCCCTGAACCCCGCCGTGGGACCGGATTTGCGAAAGGGTTTTCATCAGAACACCACTACGCTGCGGATGCTCTCGCCTGCATGCATCAGGTCGAACCCCGTATTGATCTCCTCCAGCGACAGCCGGTGAGTGATCATCGGGTCGATCGCGATCTTGCCGTTCATGTACCAGTCGACGATTTTGGGCACGTCGGTTCGGCCTTTCGCGCCGCCGAAGGCGGTGCCGCGCCAATTGCGCCCGGTGACGAGCTGGAACGGCCGCGTCGCTATCTCCTTGCCCGCTTCAGCGACGCCGATGATGATCGAGGTGCCCCAGCCCTTGTGACAGCATTCGAGCGCCTGGCGCATGACATCGGTGTTGCCGGTGCAGTCGAACGAATAGTCGGCGCCGCCATCGAGCATTTCGACGATATGCGCGACCACATCCGCAGTTTCTTTCGGATTGACGAAGTCGGTCATGCCGAACCTCTCGCCCCACTCGCGTTTGGCCGGGTTGACATCGACCCCGACGATCCGGTCCGCGCCCGCCATCCTAGCTCCCTGGATGACGTTCAGGCCGATCCCGCCTAGGCCGAACACCACGACGTTGTCGCCCGGCTTCACCTTGGCGGTGTTGACCACCGCGCCGACGCCTGTGGTCACGCCGCAGCCGACATAGCAGGAGGTGTCGAACGGCGCGTCGGTGCGGATCCTGGCGACCGCGATTTCGGGCAGGACGATGAAGTTGGAGAAGGTCGAGCAGCCCATGTAGTGATAGATGGCCTCCCCGCGAAAGCTCATGCGCGAGGTGCCATCGGGCATCAGCCCCTTGCCCTGCGTCGCTCGGATCGCGCTGCACAAATTGGTCTTGCCTGACAGGCACATTTTGCACTGCCGACACTCGGGCGTGTAGAGCGGGATGACATGATCGTCCGGGGCAACCGAGGTGACGCCCGCGCCAACCTCGCGCACGAT
>DAIQNP010000413.1:0-1977 GCA_036788335.1 Erythrobacter sp. | reverse complement strand
CCGAAGGCGAGGTCTGGAAAATCAGCGTTGGCGAGGGATCGGCGGCGATGTTCGCTGATATCAAGCAGCCGGTCAGCCTGCCGCCGGTGGTGGCCGACGGGCATCTCTACATCCTTGACGACGCGGGCACGATCCACGCCTGGCGCTGAGGCTGCTGCGAACGGCAGCGCTGCGTTAACCCTTTGCTGTTAGGCCGGAGCGGTCATGATCGCGTCTCAGCCGCCTGCCGCAAACGCCCGGCCTGTGCCCCCGCCGCACCTTCCGGCCAGCGACGTGTCGCACGGCGTCGGGCTGGCCGGACTGGCCGGGCTGCTGGCGTGGATCGCCTTCTGCCGCGCCTTTCCCGCCATCGCCGATACGCTGGGCCTGACGGGCAGCCTGTCGAGCGCGCGTGGGGTGTTGTCCGGCCCCTATGCTGCGCTGGCTGCGATGCTGTTCACCGCCGTGCCGATGGCGCTGTGGTCGCTGCTGGTCGACAAGGTCCACTTGCGCCCCTCGACCGGGATCGACTGGAGCCGCGCCCGCCCGCTCGACGCGGTTCTGCCGATTGCCGTGGTCAAGCTGTGCGGGTTGTGGGCGACCTGGGCGCTGATCGCCGCGTTCTACGGATTGGCGCGCTGGTACTGGAGCGGGGCCTACCTGTTTTCGATGGAGGTGCTGACAGCGGCGGCTGTGCCGCTGGTGGCGCTGTCGGTGCCATACGTGATCTGGCTCGACCGGCATCTGCTGGAACCGTGTGACGGCACCTGGCATTTCGGCGCCTTCGTGCTCGGCGGCGGGGTGATCGGGCGCGCAGAATGGAGCGGCGCGGCGATCGCCAAGCACTGGCGTGCCTGGGCGATCAAGGGCTTCTTCGGGGCGTTCATGATCTCGATCCTGCCCGCAGGCTTCGCCCATGTGGTCGAGGCCAGTCCTGCTGCGATCCTGACCAATCCGTTCGAACTGGCAATGCTGCTGGTCACGCTGCTGTTCGTGATCGACGTGCAGATCGGCACGGTCGGTTATCTTCTGACCCTGCGCCCGCTCGACGCGCATATCCGCTCGGGAAATCCGTTTCTCGGCGGCTGGCTGGCGGCCCTGTTGTGCTATCCGCCGTTCGTGTGGGGGATCATCGGTCCCAACAATCAGGTGCTGAGCTACGAGATCGGCACGCCGGGCTGGGCGCATTGGCTGGCTGGCAATACAGCGGTGCTGTGGCTATGGGGCGGGCTGCTGGTGGTGCTGACCGGAATCTATGCCTGGGCCACCGTGATCTTCGGCATCCGCTTTTCCAACCTTACCTATCGCGGCGTGCTGACCAATGGCCCCTACCGCTTCACCCGCCATCCGGCCTATTTGTCGAAGAACCTGTTCTGGTGGGCGTCGGTGATGCCTTTCCTCGTGACCAGCGGATCGGTCGCGGACGCGGTCCGCAACACCTTTTTCCTGATGGTGGTCAACGGCATCTATTACTGGCGGGCGCGTACGGAAGAAGCGCACCTGCTGGCCGAAGACGCCAAATACCGCGAGTATTACGCGTGGATGGAGCAACACGGCCTGATCACCGCGCCGCTGGCCCGGCTGAAACGCTTGGTGACCCGGCGCGGCGAACCGCAGGCGGCGCCCACGGCCTTTCCGGCCGAGTAGCGCCGCTACCTCAGAACGACTGTTCGTAAACGCGGCTGATGTCGCCGTTCCATTCCCCGTGATAGGCGTCGAGCAGGCGCTGGGCGGGAACCTTGCCGCTGGCGACGATCTCGTCGAGCGCTTCGAGAAAGCCGGTTTCGTTGTCGCCCGATGAATTGAGCCGCGCGCGGCTCGCCAGCCCCTTGTGTGCGATTCCCAGCGCCTCGCGCCCGATATCGCGCAGGGTTCCGCCGCCCGGCACCTTGGCATCGAGCGCCAGCCGGGGTGCGTCACCGCGCAGCGCCTCGCGCTCCTCCATCGTCCAGCCCTTGACCAGATCCCACGCTGCATCGAGCGCGCCCTGATCATACA
>DAIQNP010000412.1:0-1987 GCA_036788335.1 Erythrobacter sp. | reverse complement strand
ACCCACTCGGTCGACATCGATCTGCCGCAGGGTAACCCCCCGCCGCAGGACATCGTCATCGATCCGGTGAAGAACAAGCTGATCCTCACCGCGCAGGACCAGATCCTGTGGAACGGCACCCCGGTGACCGAAGGCCAGCTGGTCACGTTGCTTAACGAAACAATCCAGATGGCGAACGAGCCGGAACTTCAGTTCGAACCGGAAGCGCTCGCCAGCTATGATATCTCGGCCAAGGTGCTGCAGGATATCAAGGTCTCCGGCGTGACCAAGTTCGGCTTTGTCGGCAACGAGAAGTATCGCCAGTTCGGCAAGTGATTGATCGGCCGTTGACGGTGCGTTGCACCACATTGACGGCGGTATGAAGGGGGCGCAGCGAGCAATCGCGGCGCCCCTTTTGCATTTGTCGGCGGGCGAAACACGGGGCGCAGGGCCTGTTCCCCGATGTTTCACGTGAAACATTTACAGAACATCGGGTGCGAACTAGTCGCCCTCAACCGGCAAATCGGGCCGCATCGCCGCCGCGATCAGCCCTTCGGCCTCCAGCAGCAATTCATCATCCGCCGCGCCCTGCGGCACCGCCTCGCGCCCGATCATGGTCATCACCGGCACCGCCAATGGCGAGACCCGGTCGAGGGTAACGTGCACCAGCTCGCGTTCCGACCGTTCGAGCAGGTCGGCGAGCCGGCCCACGTCGGTCATCCGTGACCGCGCATCGGCCCAGGCCGCCTCCAGCAGCACATGATCGGGCTCGTATTTCTTGAGCACGTCGTAGATCAGGTCGGTCGAGAAGGTGACCTGCTTGCCGGTCTTGCGCTGGCCAGGATGCTGACGTTCGACCAACCCGCTGATCACCGCCACTTCGCGAAAGGCGCGGCGCAGCAGGTGGCTTTCGGTGACCCATGATACGAACTCGTCGGTGAGGATATCGGGCGACAGCAGCGGGGCGGGGTTCTCCACGGCACGCAGCCCCCATACCGCGAGGCAGTAGTCATTCGCCACGAACCCGCCCGGCAGCAGCCCGCGATCCTCCATCCGCCGGGTGATCAGCATCCCCAGGCTCTGGTTCGCGTTCCAGCCTTCGAAGGTGTAGTAGGCGGTGTAATGCTTGCCGCCGTGGGGGAAGCTTTCGACCAGCAGTTCGCCCGGCGCAGGCATCCGGCTGCGATAGTCCTGCATCTCCAGCCATTCGCGGACATCGTCGGGGAACCGCCCCCAGCCCGCACGGTCGGCCAGCATTGCCTGCACCCGCGTGGCAAGGTGCGTCGTGAGCGGCAGGCGCAGCCCGCCATAGGACGGGATGGTGGCCGATTTCTTGGCGGCGCGGACTGTCACGTCCATGTCCTTGACGCTCTCGACCTCAAGGCTCACCCCGGCGAAGAAGAAGGTGTCGCCGGGTGACAACTGCGCGGCAAACCGCTCCTCGACCTTGCCGAGGCTGCGACCATTCTTGAACCGCACGGTGAGCATTTCGGAATCGACGATGATCCCGGCATTCATCCGGTGGCGCTGCGCCTGATTGGGGTGGGCGAGGCGCCACGTGCCTGACTTGTCGCGCACGATCCGCTGGAACCGGTCATAGGCTTTCAGCGCATAGCCGCCGTTCGACACGAAGTTCAGCACGCGGGCGAAGGTCGCTTCGTCCAGCCAGCTATAGGCGAGACTGGTGCGCACCTCGGCCAGCAGCGCGTCCTCGTGGAACGGCGCGGCGCAGGCGCAGGCCATCACGTGCTGGGCGAGCACGTCGAGACCGCCGGGACGGAACGCCTCGCCATCGCGCTGGCCCTGATCGACCGCGTCCTTGGCCGCCATCGCTTCCAGGAATTCGAAGCGGTTGCCCGGTACCAGCACCGCGCGGCTGGGCGTATCGAGCCGGTGCCCGGCGCGCCCGATCCGCTGGAGCAGCCGCGAAGACCCCTTGGGCGCGCCCATCTGCACGACAAGGTCGATGTCGCCCCAGTCGATCCCGAGATCCAGACTGGCGGTGCAC
>DAIQNP010000411.1:0-1995 GCA_036788335.1 Erythrobacter sp. | reverse complement strand
CACCGTGCGCCGTGGTAAGGCGGCGCATTTCCAGTGGGTGCAATTCCCACCCGGCCAACTCGCTCCAGCCGGAAGCAACCGGAGCGGTCATGGAGGTAACGAAATGGCCGAAGCCTTCGGATAGCGGGCCACGAATTGGTGGCCAGCGCGAGTGTATAGGCCGCAACGCGTGTGAACGCCGAGCAATCCTCGAAAAGGACGATGTGCAGGCCGACCCGACTGGTGAATCGGGGAAGGCTGATATGGCTGGGTGAGATGAGCGAAGACGACGCCTGGCTGCTGCACCGGGGTACTGGCGGCGGCATGTACACAAGGAAAGCGCACGCAACACGGGAAGCCCCACGCTGTGGTCGGGGACGATCAACCGGACGCCCGTGAGGGTCAGGCCGGGCGGCATGGGGTGGCGGAGAGGCTCGTAGTACCGATGAAGCCGGGTAATGCCGGGGGAGGGAAGGGGCCTCAGTTCAAGGCGAACGCAAGACGTAGCGAGGGACCGGGGATTGGGTAACCTATCAACTCCGAAAAGTGTTCAGAAGCTGCAGACGGCGTTGCATGCAAAAGCGAAGGCTGAAGCCGGCTATCGCTTCTACGCCCTGTACGACAAGATCAGCCGCGCCGATATCCTGGCGCATGCCTATGCCCAGTGCCGCTCCAATAAGGGCGCGCCGGGCGTGGACGGCCAGGACTTCGCGGATGTGGAGGCGTATGGGGTCGAGCGGTGGCTTGGTGAACTGACGCTTGCGCTCAGGGAGGAGACCTACCAACCGGCTCCGATCAGGCGCGTGTATATCCCGAAGGCGAACGGCAAACTTCGGCCCTTGGGCATCTCGACCTTGCGGGATCGGGTCTGCATGACGGCAGCGATGCTGGTGCTCGAACCGATCTTTGAAGCTGATCTTCCACCAGAGCAATACGCCTACCGTCCCGGCCGCAATGCCGGGCAGGCAGTCGCCGAGGTGGGAGGGCTGCTGTTCCGCGGCCATCGGGACGTGGTCGACGCCGACCTCGCGGACTACTTCGGCAGCATTCCACATGCGGATTTGTTGAAATCGCTGGCGCGCCGGATCGTTGACCGGCGCGTGCTGCATCTGATCAGGATGTGGCTGGAATGTCCCGTCGAGGAAACCGACGAGCGTGGGCGGAAGAGGCGCACGAGCGAAGCCAAGGACAGCCGCCGCGGCATCCCGCAAGGCTCCCCCATCTCACCGCTGCTGGCAAATCTCTATATGCGCCGGTTCGTGCTGGGATGGAAGAAGCTCGGACTGGAGCGAAGTCTTCATAGCCGGATCGTGACCTATGCTGACGACCTTGTGATCCTGTGCCGGAAGGGCAATGCCGAGGCGGCACTGCTTCAACTGCGCGAGATCATGAGCAAGCTGAAGCTGACGGTCAACGAGGAGAAAACACGCATCTGCAAGGTGCCGGATGAGGAGTTCGACTTTCTGGGCTGGACGTTCGGACGGATCTATTCGCCGAAGACCGGCAAGGCCAATCTGGGCCACCGGCCATCAAAGAAGGCGATCCGGCGCGCGGTCGAGACGATTCACGCGCTGACGGTCCGAGCGACCACATGGCAGGACACTGCAAAGCTGGTGGGTAAGTTGAACCGGGTGCTGCGAGGCTGGGCGAACTACTTTCGAGTTGGCTATGTCAGCAAAGCGTACCGGGCGCTCGACAACCACGCAGCGATGCGGTTGCGCCGGTGGTTGCGCAACAAGCACAAGGTCACACGACACAGGAGCGGGACCTATCCACTCTCGCACCTCTACGGGCACTTCGGGCTCGTGCGTCTGACCGCGCGAGGGCGCGACCAGTCGTGGGCGAAGGCATGATGTCTTGTCCGAGAGCCGGATGCGGTAGTTCTGCACGTCCGGTTCGATGAGCGGGGTGTGGAAACGGAGCCACAGGCGAACTCGTAAGGCACCGCCAGACGAAAGGGGCGGGAAACGGATATGTTCGAGCCTAAAGTCACCGCGCCACATCTCGACTCTACGC
>DAIQNP010000410.1:0-2006 GCA_036788335.1 Erythrobacter sp. | reverse complement strand
GGATTTCCGCCGCCCCGCGCGGGGAGACGATCGCGGGAGCGCCGAGACTGACCCGCGCGGCTTCGTTCTCGTCGATGTCGACCCGGACGTGCAGCGGGTTGGTCTCGCCCATCTGGATGAAGGGCTGCGAATTGCCGCCGCCCTGGGTGCTGACGAACTCGCCCGGCCGGATGTTCACAGCAAGGATCTCGCCTGCCATCGGCGCGCGCACCGTCAGCCGGTCGAGTTCGGTCCGGGTGCTGGAGGCGGCGGCCTGCGCGGCGGCAAGCCGGGCGCGGGCAATGCCGAGTCGGCTGGTCGCGGCGGCGTCCTCGCCCTCCGCGCGGATCACCTCGGCGCGGCTGACGGCGGCGGGATCGTCAAGCTGGCGGTAGAGGTCGAGCTGCTGGAGCGCGGTGCGCTGCGCGGTGCCGGCTTCGGCAATTGCAGCGCGGGCTTCGGCGATGGCGGCCCCGGTTTCGGCGACGCGGGCTCGGGCGGCGCGGTCATCGACCCGGAACAGGACCTCGCCCTTCGCCACCCGGTCCCCCGGCTGAACGGTGAGATCGGTGACCAACCCCGACAGCGCCGAACCGATATCGACGATCTCGCTCGCCGGTTCGACCAGCCCGGACCCGGCCACGCGGGCGGCATCGGCCAGCGCGCCGGTGGCCTTGGGCGGCTGCTCAGTCGGGGTGGTGATCGAACGGTCGGGCAGGCCGCGCACGATCAGGAAAGCGGCGATGATCACCCCGATGACCGCGATGATCGGCAGGATCTGACGCGAAAAGCTCAGGTTGCGGGGCAGCAGGGCCATGATGTCCTCGATGGGTGAAGGATGGAGAGAGGGCGGGGCGCGCCAGCGGGATCAGAGGCCAGGTCAGGAGCGCGATCAATGGTCATCGGGCATCTCCGACCCGTCATGCGTCACGCGTCCGTCCTCGAGCACGAGGATGCGGTCAGCGAGATCGAAGATGCGGTTGTCGTGAGTGACGATGATGCAAGCGCGATCAGGCGCGACCGCGACTTCGCGCAGCAGGTCCATCACCCGGCGGCCCGATGAGGCGTCGAGCGCGGCAGTCGGTTCGTCGCACACCACCAGCCGCGGTTCGTGCACCAGCGCGCGGGCGATGGCGACGCGCTGCTGCTGCCCGCCCGAAAGCTGGCGCGGCAGCTTGTCGGCCTGACTGCCGATATTGAGCTTGTCGAGCAGCACCTTGGCCCGCTCGCGCGCTTCGCCAATCGGCACGCCCTGCGCGATCAGCGGCACGGCGGCGTTGGCCGCGACATCGATCGAGGGGATCAGGTTGTACTGCTGGAAAATGAAGCCGATGTTATTCAGGCGGAAATTGACCAGTTCGGTGTCGGTCAGGCTGTAAATATCGGTTCCGAACACCTTCACCTCGCCCTCGGTAGGGTAGAGAATGCCGCACATGATCGAGATCAGCGTGGTCTTGCCCGATCCGCTTTCGCCGACGACAAAGGTCATCTCGCCCGAACGGATGTCGGTATCAATGCCGTGCAGCACGCGGATGGTCGACTGCCCGGCTTCGAAATCGCGGGCAATCCCGCGCGCACAGATCGCCGCTTCGGGCGTGCAGCCGCCGATGCCTGCCGTGTCCATGATTTTCGCCTCGCTCATCGGAACACCGATGCCGGTTCGGTCTTGAGGACGGAACGGATTGCGACAAACCCGGTGAGCGCGAGGATGATCACCACCGCCACCCCGCTGATCAGCGGAATCTGCCAGGGGATGTAGAACCCTTTGAAGAAGGGGTTGGCCCCGAACCCGCGGATGAAGGCGACCGTGCCCATCACTCCCAGCGCATAGCCGATGATCCCGACCAGCCCGGCCTGCGCCGCGACCATGCCGACGATCTTGCTGTTGGTGACACCGATCGCCTTCAGCGCGCCGAACTGCTTGATGTTGTCGCGCAGGAACAGGCTGAAGGTCAGGCCGACGATCGCAATGCCGACAACGAAGCCGAGGAACACGGTGATGCCGAAATTGGTCGGGATGCCGGTGT
>DAIQNP010000409.1:0-2040 GCA_036788335.1 Erythrobacter sp. | reverse complement strand
ATTTTCCCAATCAGGTCAACAATGTCCTGGGCTTCCCCTTCATCTTCCGCGGCGCACTGGACGTGCAGGCCACCACCATCAACGAAGAGATGAAGGTTGCCGCCGCCCAAGCCATCGCCGAACTCGCGCGCCGTCAGGTGCCCGAGGAAGTGGCGAGCGCTTACGGCAAGAACCAGAAGTTCGGCACCGATTACATCATCCCCGCCCCGTTCGACCCGCGCCTGATCGAGGTCGTATCCTCCGCTGTCGCCAAGGCGGCGATGGATTCAGGCGTGGCGCGCAGCCGGATCGAGGATTTCGACGCCTACCGCCTCGCCCTGCGCTCGCGCCTCAACCCGACCACCTCGGTGCTGGCCGGGGTCTACGAGATCGCGCGCAGCAACCCCAAGCGCATGGTCTTCGCCGAAGCCGAGGAGGAAGTGGTGCTGCGCGCCGCGATCCAGTATCGCGACTTCGGCTATGGCACCCCGATCCTCGTCGGGCGGACCAAGGCGGTGCTCGACAAGCTGCACCAGCTTTCGGTCAGCGACCCCGGCAGCTTCGAAATCCAGAACTCGGCCGACAGCGAACACGTTCCGGCGATGGTCGACTTTCTCTACAAGCGCCTGCAACGCCGCGGCTTTACCGAGCGCGACGTGCGCCGGATGGTCAATCAGGAACGCAACGTCTTTGCCGCGCTGCTGGTCGCGCTGGGCCACGGTGACGGGATGCTGACTGGCATGACCCGCACCTTTGCCCAGACCGTGCGGGAGGTGAACCTGGTGCTCGATCACAAGCAGGGCGCGCTGCCCTTCGGCATTCACATGATGATCGGCAAGAACCACACCACCTTCCTGGCCGACACCACCATCAACGAGCGCCCGACCTCGGCCGAACTGGCCCATATCGCCAAGGAGACCGCTGCGGTGGCCCGCCGCATGGGCCACGAACCGCGGGTCGCCTTCCTGAGCTACTCGACCTTCGGCAACCCTTCAGGCCAGTGGCTCGGCAACATCCGTGAGGCCGTGGCGATCCTCGACCGCGAGGATCCGGGCTTCGAATACGAGGGCGAGATGGCCCCCGATGCCGCGCTCAACCCCAAGGTGATGGCGCTTTATCCCTTCAGCCGCCTGTCGGGTCCGGCCAATGTCCTCATCATGCCGGGCCTGCAATCGGCCAACCTTTCGGCCAAGCTGCTGCGCGAACTGGGCAGCAACGCCACGATCGGCCCGATGCTGCTCGGCGTGGAGAAGCCGGTGCAGATCGTGCCGATGACCGCCACCGTCCCCGACGTGCTGACGCTGGCCGTGCTGGCGAGCGCCGGGGTGGTGGGCTGATACGCAAAGGGCCCGGCGCGGTGCCGGGCCCTTCCTGTAATGTCACCCGACCAGATCAGGCCTGCGCAGCCGCCGGATTGACTTCGCCCGATGCGATTGCGGTCATGTGCTTGTCGCCGCCGCGGGTGTCTTCTAGGCACTTTTCCAACACCTTGGCATCCTTGTCCAGCTCGAGCCGCCGGGCGAAGGCCGCCGCAGTGCCATAGCCCGAGATGCCGTAATGGGTCATGCGCTGGTACTGCGCGATGATCGAGGCATCGCGCACGTCCTCGTCATCGATATCGGCTTCGATCCCGTGGGCGCGGGCTTCGGCAACGAGGCCTTCCATGCCCTTGCAATGTTCGCCGCGCGGGTTGGCATCGTGGTTCTCGATCAATGTCTTGAGCTGCTCCATACCCTGCTCGATCCCGTCGCATCCGGCCTTCAATGCCTTGGTCAGCTCGTCGGAATGGGCCGCTTCCTGCAATTCCTTGGTCACCTTCAGCGACTGGCGATTGGCGCTGTAGAGGTCCTGCAGCTGGTCGATATAGAGGTCCTTGAATGTGGAAATGCTCATGTTCGGTCTCCCGTTGGATTGCTGCCCCCTGCGCTCACCATCGGCTGGACCGGGCGATCGTTCCGGGAGCCCGGAGCGCAATCGGCTGAGCCGCCAGAGGCGCGCGCCGAGGTGCGTTCGGGGATGCGAGGAGGCCTTGTATGAGACACTTGAGACACTGTTCAGGAG
>DAIQNP010000408.1:0-2049 GCA_036788335.1 Erythrobacter sp. | reverse complement strand
GCATGTCACGCAGGCCTTTATCGCGATCGAGGACCGACGCTTCTATTCGCACTGGGGCGTGGATCCCCGCAGCATCGTGCGCGCGGCGTGGACCGGCTATGGCGGCGGGTCGACCATCACCCAGCAGCTCGCCAAGTTCACCTTCCTGACCCCCGAACAGAGCCTGACCCGCAAGGCGCGCGAGGCGCTGATCGCTGTCTGGCTGGAGGCGCAGCTGTCTAAGGACGAGATCCTCGAACGCTATCTGTCGAACGCCTATTTCGGCGACAATCAGTATGGGTTGCGCGCCGCCTCGCTCCACTACTTCTATCGCCAGCCCGAAAAGCTGAAACCCGAACAGGCGGCGATGCTGGCCGGGCTGTTGCAGGCGCCCTCGCGCTATGCCCCGACCCGGCATTACGACCGGGCTCGGGCGCGGATGGAGCTGGTGGTCGCCGCGATGGTGCGCGACGGTTACCTGACATCCGCTGAGGCAGAGGCGCTGCCCGATCCGCGCATCGACGTGCGCGCGCGGCGCGACACCCTGCCGACCGGAACCTATTTCGCCGATTGGGCGCTGCCACTGGCGCGTGAGGAACTGGAGGCGAGCTATTCGGCGCAGGTCCTGACCACCACGCTCGATGCCCGGCTTCAGACGCTCGCCAGCCGGGTGGTCGCGCGCGCGCCGCTGGGCGGCGCGCAGGTGGCGCTGGTCGCGATGCGGCCCAATGGCGAGGTGGTGGCGATGGTCGGCGGCAAAAGCTACGCCCAATCCGCTTTCAACCGGGTGACGCAGGCCCGCCGTCAGCCGGGATCGACCTTCAAGACCATTGTGTTTCTCGCCGCGCTGGAAGCAGGATGGGAGCCTGACGACACCATTCCCAACACCGAAATCACGCAAGGCAGCTATCGCCCCCGCAATGCCGGCGGGCGCTATTCCGACCAGATCACGCTGGAGGAAGCCTTCGCGCAATCGAGCAATGTCGCCGCCTTCCGGCTGTTTCAGGCCGTCGGCAGCGACAAGGTGATCCGCAAGGCCCGCGCGCTCGGCATCACCGCATCGATGACCGACGGCGACCCGAGCCTTGCGCTCGGCACTTCGGTGATGACGCTGATGGAACTGACTGCGGCCTATGCCGGGATTGCGGCAAACGAGTTCCCGGTGGTGCCGCACGCTTTCGCCCGGCCCGAACGCAGCTGGTGGGAATGGCTGACGGTCCGACGCGGCAGCCTGTCACGCGGCACGCATGAGGACCTCGAAACCATGCTGCGCGCCGCGATCAATCGCGGGACCGGGCGCAATGCGGTGCTTCCCATCGTCAATTTCGGCAAGACCGGCACCACTCAGGATTACCGCGACGCGCTGTTCGTCGGCTATGCGGGCGATCTCGTGGTGGGGGTGTGGATCGGCAATGACGACAACACCCCGATGAAAGGCGTGACCGGCGGCAGCACGCCCGCGCAGATCTGGCGCGACTTCATGCGCGGCGCGCTCAAGCTCGAAGCGGCGCCGCGCCCGCAGCCGAGCGACACGCCCGATCCCGAAGGCCCGGTCCAGCCGCTCGACGTGGGCGAGGGCGAGGACATACCGCTGGGCGAGGACGGCACCACGCTGCGGATCGGCGAAGACGGCGTCGTGATCGCGCAGGACGGCGTGCCGCTCGAATTGCGCATCGGCGAGGGCGGAGTTGTCGTCCAGCCCGCACCGTTACCGAGCGCGGAGCCGCCGCCTTAGACCATCAGGATATTCATCACCGCCGTGGCGATCGGGCGGGCGCGGTCGTCCTGCCAGGCTTCGACCGTGACATTGGCGTTGCGCCGCCCCAGCCGGGTGATCCGGCCGAGCGCGAAGGCGGGCTTCGCTTTGCCCGCGGCTAGATATTGCACGGTGATGTTAATCGGTTTCAACTCCGGATCGCGTCCGGCGGCGAGCAGCGCGGTGCGCAGGGCTGCATAGCCTGCGGTCTCCAGCAGGCCCGCCGTCGCCCCACCGTGGAAATGGGCCGGGCGGCCTTCCACCATTGGGCCGAAATCGACTGTCAGCACTGGCAATCCGGTGTCCTCGCCACT
>DAIQNP010000407.1:0-2091 GCA_036788335.1 Erythrobacter sp. | reverse complement strand
GCCGAATTCAATCTGGTCTATGACCGCGGCACGATTTTCGGCCTGAAAACCGGCGGCAATATCGACGCGATCCTGATGAGCCTGCCGCCCCGCGCGACGTGGTCCTAGTGCGAAGGAACGCTGGCGTGAAGCGCCCCTAGCTCGGTCCGCCAGACCCCGTACCGCGCCCCCGCTGCAGCGCTTCCAGCGATCTTGCCGCATCTGCCTTGTTCTCGCGCTCCAGCTGACGGATCGCATCGGAGAGGCTCTTGCGGCATTGGTCGCCCGCATCGCCCTTGACACAGTCGTCCCGCTGGCGGTTGAGGTCGGCGATTTTTTTCGCGCGTTCAAGCATCCGGTCGCTGATTGCCCGCATCTCGCCAAGGTCCATAGCCCTGCCGATTTCGCCCATTTCGCCGAGAGCGTTCTCCACATCGCGATAATCGCGGGCAACCCCGTCAGGGCCGGTCACCGTGGTGGCAGTGCCCGGTGCGCCTGAGATAATCGTGCCATCACCGTAGCGAAAGTTGCCTTCGATATCGAGCACGCCGGGCTTGCCATCCGATCCGGTGGCCGGCACGCGCTCGCCATTGGGCAAGGTTACATAGCCATTCCCGGGCGTATCGGTGCCGCCGCTCGCTGGCCCTTTGTCCGGAGCGTCGCGGCTGGTGCTGGACCCATCGGGGCGGGTGATGACGGTTTCGCCCCCGTTGCCCATCCCGACGCTGGTGCCATCGGGGTAGGTCACGCTGCCATCAGCGTTCTGCTTGCCGCGTTGGCCGCTGGGGTCGGTCGCCCGCACCTGCTGGCCGTTGGGCAGTTCGAAAGTATCGGGTGGCGGGCTGGAACTGGTGCTGCCATCGGGCCGGGTGACAACCGTGCTGTCATCGGTGCCGACGCCCACCTGCGTGCCATCGGGATAGGAGATGCTGCCATCGGGATTGACCTTGCCCCGACTGCCATCGGGGGCGGTGGCCCTCACTTTTTGCCCGTTGGGCAAGGTAAACGCATCACCCGCCTGAGCGGATAGTGACACAGGTGTGGCGAAGATCAGGCCTGCCGCAACCAGCACAGCCAGCCTGTTCACTGGGTCATCTCGAGCACATCAACATAGGCGAGGCTGCGGCTGAGTGCGATTGAGACGTAGACAGTCGGCTGATTTTCGATGCTCCGCCGCGCGGTGAAGTACTCGACGTCACCGGCTATGCCCAGATTGATGCCGTTGACCGGCACGTAGCCCGCCCCCAACTGATGATAGGCCGAACTGCCGCATTGTGCTTTGCGCGAACATTGCCATTCCATCACGAAACCCTGTCGCAGCAGTGGTTCGCGCCAAGCCGCCATCATGGACGATGGGGTCTGGCCGCCAGCCATTTCATAGCGGGTGCGGGTCAACAGGCCGGTATGGTCCTGAAAGCTGATCAATTTGGGCTTGAATCCGGTGATCCGGCGATAGGATGACAATTTGCCCGCCTGATGATCGACCGCGTTCGCCCCGGCGATAGGCGGCACGGAAAATGGCGGCGGCGGCGGCGGTGGCGGAGCTGCTGCGGGCTGTGTTTCAAACGGATCGAGCACCGTGCCGGTCGGCGTGGTGGCGGGGGCAGGGGCTGGCTGCGGTGCCGCCGGTGCAGGCGCGGCTGTCCCCTCCGCGCCCTTGTCGTCAGGTCGGCAATCGCGCGCGCCGGTCGCGCATTGCACGGCCTCTCGCGTACGCCGTTGGGCCTGACGCTTGGTTTCCCGTTCGGCTTCCCGCTTGATCACTGTGCCAAGCGATTGAGCGGCCAAATCGGCGGAGGGGATGGTGGCAAGCAATCCGGCTGCCGCAGCATAGATCATCACACGCATCACTTTGCTCCCATTAAGAACACAGGATCAGCCCGTTGTTTCGGGGCATCTATGGAAGGTGTCACATAATCGGCGCGGCGCATCGCCGATTGTAGGAAGTGGACAAGGTGGTGTGAGCCGCGCCATTCGCTGCCGGGCCTTGCCGCGCTGTCGCCTCGCGCACGCAACAATCGCGCTTGCCCCGCCCCCCGTCGCCGCCCATATTCGACGGTAACATGCTGCGCCAATACGAACTCGTCGAGAAAGTGCTCGAATACGACCCGC
>DAIQNP010000406.1:0-2130 GCA_036788335.1 Erythrobacter sp. | reverse complement strand
TAGCTGACATCGGTTGCCACCTTGCGGGTGAACACCGGGTAATCGGCAAAGCCGCCCACCTGGGCAAGCTTGATCTCGCTGTCCCAATAGGCGCCCTTGACCAGCCGCACGAACAGGCGGCGCCCATGCTGGCGGGCCAGTTTCCCGGCCCAGTCACACACCGCGACCCCGCGCTTCTGATAGGCCTGGATGGCGAGGCCGAAGCCTTCCCAGCGGCTGCCGTCAGGGCGGCGGAACAGCTCGTCGTCGGCGACCAGCGCCTCGATGATGTCCATGCTGAGTTCCAACCGCTCAGCTTCCTCGGCATCGATGGTGAAGTGGATGTCGGCATCGCGGGCCTGCAGCGCCAGCGCCTTGACCATCGGCACCATCGCCGCGCGCGCCGCATCGGCGTGTAAGAAGGTGTATTTGGGGTGGAGCGCCGACAGCTTGACCGAAATGCCCGGCGATCCGGTCACGCCAGCGCCCGCCTCACGCGCCAGCCGGGCGAGCGCTGACTGGTAGCTGAGGCGATATTTCTCGGCATCGGCAAAGGTCATCGCCGCTTCGCCCAGCATGTCGAAACTGTGCGTGATCCCGCGCGCACGTTCCGGGGCGGCGCGCTTCAACGCCTCGTCGATCGTGCGGCCGAACACGAATTGTCCGCCGAGGATCTTCATCGCCTGCCCGGTCGCGGTGCGGATCACCGGCTCGCCCAGCCGGTTCATCGCCCGCTTGAGCGCACTGCCCATCCCGCGCTGGCGCGCATCGGGCGGATCGAGCACTTCGCCGGTCAACATCAGCGAAAAGGTCGCGGCGTTGACGAACGTGGAGGAGCTTTCCCCCAGATGCTCGCTCCATTCGATGGCCCCGATCTTGTCGCGGATCAGCGCGTCGGCGGTGGCGGCATCGGGGACCCGCAGCAGCGCTTCGGCCAGGCACATCAGCGCGATGCCCTCTTCGGTATCGAGCCCGTATTGCTGCAGGAAGGCGTCGATCCCGCTGGCCTTCTTGGCGCGCGCGCCTTCGATCAGGGCGATTGCCAACCGCGCCGCTTCGGGGTGGACCCGCGCGGCAGGCGCGGCTTCAACCAGCCGCTCGGCGATGCACGGCTCCTCCTCCTGCCGATAGGCGCGGCGCAGGTGGCTGCGATCCAGCGAAGGAGCAGGGGCGGGAGAATAGTCGGCCATTGATGATTTCACCTGAAACGAGTCGGGTCCGCAAAAAGCGCCTCTGGACCGATGGCGGGCGCGCTTCAAGTTCACTGTTTGCAACACGGCGTCCCCTGCCGCTTGATCGTGCCCCTTGTTCGTGCGGCTTGATCGTGCGGCAGCGGATGGGTAGGCCAACAGCTGCGCCTTCGCCACTATCCGGGGACCGACCGCCATGCGGATGTTCTGCTTCCATTGCCGCGACGGGGAGGATGGCGGCAAGTTGCGGGCAATCCACCGCCCGGCGCATCTCGCCTTCATCGCCGATCAGTCCGACCATCTGGTGATCGCAGGGCCGCTGAAGCGCGCCGACGGGCTGATCATCGGCTCGCTGCTGATCGTCAAGGCGGCGGACGAGGCCGGGGCGCGGGCCATCCTTGCCGAAGACCCTTACCTTACCGGCGGGGTTTGGCAATCGATCCGGGTCGACGAATTCACGCCGCTGCTGGGCGACTGGGCCTGACGCCGCGTCCCGGCGGCAGTGGCAGGTTTCGGGCAGCGCACGTCTGGTCGGAAATGACTGCAAATGGGTGGATACCTGACTCCAGGCGCCTGACCGATGTTTGCAGCTGCGCGAACGATAGCTAATCGAAAACGTCAGTAAGATCCTCGTCATCTCTCCTTCGCCACGATCTGGCAGAGGGCGTCATCATGGCGCTCACTGCTACCGCAAGAAGCAGAAGGGGCCCCATATTCAGAAGCAGCCACGTTGCGTTCGACCAAACTCTCTCAGGCAACCAATAATAGGAGAGAAAGAACCTTAGCAGCACGGTCGCTGTGAGCACTACGAGCGCGATGTAACTACGACGCACGGAGGCAAAATACCAAATGGCACCCGCTATTCCGATTGCCGTAAGCGCACGTATGACTCCCGCTACCAGTAAGCCTCCACGTGGTTCGGGATCCGCCATAAGATAGCCGTTGAAAAACGAAACGATGG
>DAIQNP010000405.1:0-2145 GCA_036788335.1 Erythrobacter sp. | reverse complement strand
GCGATCTGGTCGGCGATGAAGCGCTTGCCGATCGGCGAGGCGAAAAACAAAGTGGCCAGCAGCACCGGCACGAAGATGATCGCCAGCAGCCAGCCCAGCCGCTTGCCCCAGCGCCGCCGACGCGGGGAAGCCCCAGTGTCGGCGCTGGAACTGGCACCAGCGCTGGTGCCAACGGCGGTGCCGGTTTCCGGCTCGCGCATCACCTCGCCCTCGCCCGCCATCAGAACGCCTGCCCGAGGCTGACATAGACCACTACCGGGCTGTCGAATTCATTGGGGTTGAGCGGGGTGGCGACGTCGATCCGGATCGGACCGAAGCTGGTCTTGTAGCGCAATCCGATTCCGGCGCCGAACTGGATGGTGTCGAAATCCGGTCTGGACGGTCGGCCCACGGTGCCCGCGTCGATGAACGGCACGACCTCGACTGCGCCGTCGAACAGCGGGGTTGCAATGCGGCCTTCGAGCGAGAACTCGATCAGCGAGGCCCCGCCGGTCGCCTGCCCTTCCTGATCGCGCGGACCCACGCCCTGGAATCCGTAGCCACGCACCGATCCGCCGCCACCGGCATAGAGCCTGCGCGAGGGTGCGATATTGTCCACCGGCGCGCCCTGAATGGTGGCCGCGCGCACCCGCCCGGCCACCACGTGATCGCCGACCGGAAGGTAATAGCTCGCATCGGCCTGCGCGCGCACGTAGAATTCCTCCGCCCCTTCCGAGGTCGAGGCTTCGGGCGCGAGGAACAGCGTCGCACGCCAACCGGACCGGGGATCGAGCAGGTCGTCGCTTTCGTCCAGCGTCACGCTGCCGAACACCCCGGCAATCTGGAACGCCCGGCGCGGCACCGGCGCACCCGCCGCGATCCTGCTCGAACGGTTGCGTTCGTCGCTGTAGAGCACCTCAGCCCCGGCCTGCCAGCTGAACTCCTTCTGGAACAGGATGTTCGATACCTTCTCGAAGGAGGCGCGCACCCCGATACTGCGCGCATCGACGGCCAGCGTGGTGATGTCGCTGGCGAAGATGTCGGCCGTCAGAACCTGATCACGGCCCTTGAAGTTGTTGCGGCGGTAACCCACGCTGGCCAGCGCCTCGCGCGTGCCGAGGATGCCGCGCAGCCGCAGCGCACCTTCGGGCGGGAACAGGTTGCGGTGTTCCCACCGGCCTTCGATCTTGATCCCGTCTTCGGTGCCGTAACCGATCGCCCCGGCGATGGTGCGCAAGGGTGCGCGGTCGAATTCGACATCCATTGCCACCCGCCCCGGTTCGCCCGGCGTCGGCGGCTCGGTCTCGCGCTTGGTAATGGTCACGCTCGACACCAGCCCCGTGGCGAGGATCGCACGGCGCAGATCGGTTTCCAGGCTTTGCTGGTAAAGATCGCCTTGCTCGAACCGGGCGATGCGTTGCAGGTGCCTGCCCGGGAGGAAGCCGGGATCGCTGCTGAACACCTCGCCGAAAGCATATTTGCCGCCCGGCTGGACCGGCAAGGTCAGATCACCCTCGCGCCGGGCATGGTCGATCAGCAGTTCAGGCTGGCCAAACCGGGCAAAGGGATAGCCGCTTTCACCGAGCGCGACCCGCAGGCTGACTTCCTGATCGACGATCCGGTCGGCATAGAGCGGATCGCCCGGCATAATCCCGAAGGTATCGCGGAAGGTAGCGAGATCGGGCTGGGGCAATCCTGACAGCGCACCCAGATCGACCCTCCCGACCACATAGCGCGGCCCCGGAAGGATATCGAACCGCACCTGTGGATCGGCAGAGACATCCTCGGCCTCGGCCGCGCCGTTTTCCAGATTGCGCCGCCCACCTGACAGCTGGCGCACGACATTGCCGTCATAATAGCCATAGGCACGCAGGATCTGTGCCAGCAGTTCCTCGTCAGCGCGGGCGCGGGCAGCGACCTGGGCAATGGTGTCCTGATCGTCATCCAGTTCGCGCACGGTCGACAGTTGCCGGAACCGATCGACGAATTCCTCGCGTTCAGGAAAAGCCGCTCCATCGGTGGGAAATCCGAGTTGCAGAGTTTCGGTCACCCGGTACTCGGCCAATTCGGGGAGATCCAGCAGGTCGGTCACATCGAGACCGGCCAGCGCCTCGACCTCGGGATCGAGCGGCAGGGGTTCGGGCAGGTCGAGCGCGAAATTGTCGA
>DAIQNP010000404.1:0-2146 GCA_036788335.1 Erythrobacter sp. | reverse complement strand
CCTCGTCGATGTGGCGCACATACTGGGCGAAGTTCGCCGCGAACATCTCGACCAGTTTCGCCGCCTGCCGGTCGTAGGCCGCCTTGTCCGCCCATGTCGCGCGGGGATCCAGCAGCACCGCATCCACGCCGGGCACCGTCACCGGCACCTCGAAGCCGAAATTCGGGTCCTTGCGGAACGTGGCCTCGGCCAGCGACCCGTCCAGCGCCGCCGACAACAGCGCCCGCGTCGCCTTGATCGGCATCCGCCGCCCGGTTCCATGGGCCCCACCCGTCCAGCCGGTATTCACCAGCCAGCAGGTGGCGCCGTGCCGCGCGATCTTCTCGCGCAAGAGGTTCCCGTAGACCTCGGGACGCCGCGGCATGAACGGCGCGCCAAAGCAGGTCGAGAAGGTGGGTTCGGGTTCGGTCACGCCGCGTTCCGTCCCCGCGACCTTGGACGTGAACCCCGACAGGAAGTGATACATCGCCTGCGCCGGCGTCAGCCGCGCGATGGGCGGCAGCACGCCGAAGGCATCGCAGGTCAGCATGATGATGTTCTTCGGATGCCCGCCCAGTCCGGTCGCGGATGCGTTCGAGATCGCCTCCAGCGGATAGGCGCAGCGGATGTTCTGCGTCAGGCTTCCGTCCTCGAAATCCAGTTCCAGCGTTTCTGGATCGAAGACCATGTTCTCGACCACCGTGCCGAAGCGCGAGGTCGTGGCATAGATCTCTGGCTCGGCCTCGGCCGACAGGTTGATCGTCTTGGCGTAGCACCCGCCCTCGAAGTTGAAGGTGCCGCGGTCCGACCAGCCGTGTTCATCGTCGCCGATCAGCACCCGGTCGGGCGCGGCCGACAGCGTCGTCTTGCCGGTGCCGGACAGGCCGAAGAACACCGCCGTGTCCACCGGATTGCCCGGCGCGTGGTTGGCCGAGCAGTGCATCGGCATCACGCCCTTCTCGGGCAGCAGGTAGTTCAGCAGCGTGAACACCGACTTCTTGTTCTCGCCCGCATAGGCCGTGCCGCCGATCAGGATCAGGCGCTTGTCGAAGTGCATGGCGATGACGGTCTTCGACCGGCAGCCGTGGCGTTCCGGGTCGGCATGGAACGACGGGCAGTTCACGATGGTCCAGTCGGCCAGGAACCCGTCCAGCTCGCTGCGCGCAGGGCGCCGCAACAGGTGACGGATGAACAGCGCGTGCCAGGCCAGTTCGGTCACCACCCGCACATCGACGCGATGTGCGGCGTCGGCGCCGGCAAACAGATCCTGAACGAAGACCTCGCGCCCCTGCAGGTGGGCGCGCATGTCGGTCTCCAGCCGGTCGAAGGCCTCGGGCGCCATGGCGCGATTGTTTTCCCACCAGATCGCGTCCTCGACCGATGGGGTCCGCACCACGAACTTGTCTTTCGGCGACCGGCCCGTGTGCTCGCCGGTGGTCACCAGAAGCGCGCCTCCATTGCCAAGCCGCCCCTCGCCCCGGGCGACGGATTGTTCCACAAGCGCCGCCTCGGCCAGATTGTAGTGCGCGGCGCCGATCCCCGAAAAACCCATAGATTCAAGCGTCTGTTCGGGATTGACCCGTCCGGTTGCCATGGTCTTCACCGCTCCTTGCCGAGGATTGCACCAGCTACACCTGCTGCGGGTGTGCATTGTCTTGCAGACTACACCCAGCGTCCCGCGCAAGTTAAGTGCGCATTCGGACTCGTTAGCGCAATCATCGGAAAGTTAGCGCAACCAGGCGGGGCGCTGCCCGGAACAGCCGTCGATGGTTGCGCGATCACGAGGCGGCTGCCGTCGGCTTTGTTTGCCAGTTCTCCACAAAGGTGCGGCAAAAAGGCCATCTTGCCGCGTTTTCGGATAGCCTCTGTCGGGTTGCAGCCATCCGATTCGGGGTTGCAGCTTGAATCTGTGCCGAAACATAGAATTATGCTACGCAACGAAAAAAGCTGAGCAGCAGAGGACAGCACGATGGCGCGCATCGCCCTGGTCGATGACGACCGCAATATCCTCACCTCGGTTTCCATGACGCTCGAGGCCGAGGGATTCGAGGTGGAAACCTATAACGACGGGCAATCGGCGCTCGATGCCTTCAACAAGCGCATGCCCGACATGGCAGTGCTCGACATCAAGATGCCGCGCATGGATGGCATGGACCTGTTGCAGCGC
>DAIQNP010000403.1:0-2188 GCA_036788335.1 Erythrobacter sp. | reverse complement strand
GCGCGATATCGTACCACCGCGCCGCTTCGGCCGGATCGCCGCGCGCGCGTTCGGACATGGCGCGGACGCTGGCATAGCGCGGGTCGCGGTGCCCGGCCAGTTCATGCGGGGCCAGCCGGGCGATGGCGCCGGAGTGGTCGCCCAGTTGTTGCAGCGCGATGGCGTGGTTGATCGCGTAATCGAGCACCTTGGGCGCAGCGGCGCAGGCGGCGGCGAAATGCCCCTCTGCCGCCGCCGGATCGCCCGCCTTCATTGCCGCATCACCCGCTGCATCGGCCAGCGCGGCATCGCCGGGAAAGGCGCGGCGGGCGGTCTCGGCGAAGGTCTTTGCTCCGGCCGCATCGCCCGCTTGTCGCAACGCCTGGAGCGTGATCAGCGCCTCGGACGCGGACGAAAGCGGGCCGGGGGTCACTTGCTCCGCAGCCAACCGGTGACCGCCAGCCGCCCCATCGGCGCGAAGGGCGGAACATAGCTGACACAGTGCGATTGCGGCACGCGGAACAGGTTCAACGCATTGAAGCGCGGGCGGAAACCTTCGATCACGTCGCCATCGTCGTCGAGGAACAACAGGTATCCGCCCCAATCCGGATGCCAGTCCTCGCGCGCGAGGTTGAGGACATAGGCGACCTCCCACCCTTCGGCGACATGGCTGTCGCTGTGGCGGCCGAGGTAGTGTCCGGGGCCGAACAGGGTCGCCTGTCCGTCCGCCTTGATCAACCCGTCGATGCCGGTCACGTCGCGGGCCAGCGCGATGAAATCGGGCGCGTTCAGGTGTTCGAGCAGGATTTCGTGCGGGCCGCCGGGGGCCCAGCCTTCCTGCACCGCGGTCAGGATCGGGTAATGCGCAAAGCGGAAGCCGTAATCGCCGCGCGCGGTGTGTTCCTCGGCGCGGCGGGCCGATTGCTGCAATTCCTGCTGGCCGCCCGGCGTGCGGGCTTCACCGGCGCGGAAGCTGCGCGGCTTGTCCTCACCTGCGCCGACCGCCATGCCCCACTCGGTCCCGCGCGCCAGCACGGTCAGGATTTCGCGGGCGCTGTGAGGGGTCAGCACGTCGCGCACCTGCACCCGCCCGGTCGCGGCAAAGCGCGCGGCGAGCGCGGCGCGGTCGAGCGCTGGATTGAGTTCGAACAATGTCTTCATGGCCACTCCGCCCCGGTGCCTGCCACCGGCGTGCGGGCATGGCAAGCGCCGCTCCGGGCTGGCCTGCATCATTTTGCTGGCTTGATTTGCGCCGCCCGCTTCAATAGGCGATGGAACACAGGCGAGTGGCGATACGCAACTGAAATGCGACCCAAGCGTCCCGGATGACCTGCAAGGAGAGAGCCATGACCACCGCCTATATCGTCGAAGCCGTGCGCACCGCCGGGGGCAAGCGCGGCGGCCGCCTGGCCGGGGTGCATCCGGTCGACCTGCTCGCAACATCGCTCGATGCGATCGTGGAGCGCAGCGGGATCGACCCCAAGGCAATCGACGACGTGATCACCGGCTGCGTCAGCCAGGCGGGCGAACAGGCGATGCAGGTCGGGCGGATGGGTGTCCTCGCCTCGAAGCATCTGCCGCAATCGACCCCGGCGGTGACGATCGACCGCCAATGCGGGTCCAGCCAGCAGGCGATCCAGTTCGCGGCGCAGGCGGTGATGAGCGGGACGCAGGACGTGGTGATCGCCAGCGGGGTCGAAAGCATGACCCGCGTGCCGATGGGCTCCACCGCGACGCTGCACATGAAGGAAGGGCTGGGCCACTACATGTCGCCCGACTTGCAGGCGAAGTATCCCGGCATCCAGTTCAGCCAGTTCATGGGCGCAGAGATGATCGTTAGGAAGCACGGCTTCACCAAGGACGATCTGGATCGCTTCGCCTATGAAAGCCACCAGAAGGCGATTGCCGCGGCCGGTTCCGATGCGTTCGGGCGCGAAATCGTGCCAGTGGCGATCGAAACGCCGGAAGGCAGCCAGTTGCACACGGTCGACGAAGGCATCCGCTTCGACGCGACGCTGGAAGGCATTGCCGGGGTCAAGCTGCTGTCGCCCGATGGCACCATCACCGCCGCCTCGGCCAGCCAGATCTGCGACGGATCATCGGCGGTGCTGGTGGTTTCCGAAGCCGCGCTGAAGGCCCACGGGTTGACCCCGCTGGCGCGCATCCACAACCTCACCGTGACCGCGGGCGATCCGGTGATCATGCTGGA
>DAIQNP010000402.1:0-2206 GCA_036788335.1 Erythrobacter sp. | reverse complement strand
CCCGACCTCACCCTTACCAAGGGTGCGCTCTACCACTGAGCTACAGCAGCGCCGGTATGGGCGGGCGCTATTGTCGCGCTCCCTTGCAATGTCAAGCGGGGCTTGAAGGAGCGGACGCATAACGGCAAGGGGTTGCCCATGAATGAAGGCCCCCGCAAGAATATGTCCCGCGAGGAACGGCTCGCTACTAAGCTACGCGAGAATCTGCGGCGCCGAAAGGCTCAGGGGAAGGCCCAGAGCCGGGCGGCAACATCCGAGCCCGACGATTCGGAAGACCCAGCGCCGACGCAGGGTCTTCCCAATCCCGCGTGCGAAAGCTAACGCAGCGCGCCCCCCAAGGATTTGCCGGAGCCCCAATGCCCAAGCTCATTCTCGTCCGCCACGGCCAGAGCCAGTGGAACCTCGAAAATCGCTTCACCGGATGGTGGGACGTGACCCTGACCGAACAGGGTGTGGCCGAGGCAGTCGCGGCCGGGGCGTTGCTGAAGGGCAAGGGCGTGTTGCCGACACGGGCCTTCACCTCATTGCAGACCCGGGCGATTCTGACATTGCATCTGGCGCTGGAAGAAGCCGGCCGGTTGTGGATTCCCGAGGTCAAGGACTGGCGGCTCAACGAGCGCCACTATGGCGGGCTGACCGGACTCGACAAGCAGGAGACCCGCGACAAGCACGGCGACGAACAGGTGCATATCTGGCGCCGCAGCTTCGATATTCCGCCGCCCGCGCTGGAACCGGGCAGCCCCTTCGACCTCGCGAGCGACCCGCGCTATGCCGGGATTGCCATTCCGCAGACCGAAAGCCTGAAGCTCACCATCGAGCGGGTGCTGCCCTATTGGCAAAGCGACATCCTGCCGATGCTGGAAAGCGGCGAGACGGTGATCATCGCCGCCCACGGCAATTCCTTGCGCGCGCTGGTCAAGCACCTGTCGGGCATCTCGGACGAGGAGATTGCCGCGCTCGAGATACCCACCGGGCAGCCGATCATCTATGACTTCGATGCGGATATGGTACCGGGCGAGCGCTATTACCTGAAGGACGCATAATGGAAGGCACAGGGGGCAAGGTCGCGATCGTGATGGGGAGCCAGTCGGACTGGCCCACCATGCACTGCGCAGCCGAGGTGCTGGACGAGCTCGAAGTGCCCTATGATGCGCGGATCGTGTCGGCCCACCGCACGCCCGACCGTATGGCCGCCTTCGCCAAGGGCGCGGAGGGCGAGGGGTTCGATGTCATCATTGCAGGGGCCGGCGGAGCGGCGCACTTGCCCGGCATGATCGCCAGCATGACGCACCTGCCGGTGCTGGGCGTGCCGGTGCAGTCGAAAGCCTTGAGCGGTATGGATAGCCTGCTGTCGATCGTGCAGATGCCCGCCGGGATCCCTGTCGGTACTCTCGCCATCGGCGAAGCCGGAGCGAAGAACGCTGCGCTGCTCGCCGCCGCGATCCTCGCGCTCGGCGACGAGGCGCTGTCGGAACGGTTGCAGGACTGGCGGGCCGCGAAAAGCGCCGCCGTGGCAGAAATACCCGAGGGCTGATGCTTCCCCCCGGCTCCACCATCGGCATTCTCGGCGGCGGCCAGCTTGGCCGGATGATGGCAATGGCCGCGCTGCAGCTGGGCTATCGCTGTATCGCCTACGCCCCGCCGGGCGACAATGTTGCGGCCGACGCCTGCATCGCCCTGATCGAAGCGGACTGGAACGACACCGCGGCGCTGGCCGATTTCGCCGGGCGCTGCGACGTGGTGACCTGGGAGTTTGAGAACGTGCCGTTGACCACGGTCGGCGCGATCCCGGCGGGCCTGCTCTCCTGCCCGCCGCGCGCACTTGAGGTGGCGCAGGACCGATTGCACGAAAAGCGTTTCATCGCCGAACTCGGCGGGGCCTCGGCTGCCTTCGCGCGGGTCGAGGACGAGGACGACCTCGCCCGCGCGCTCGACAGCGTCGGCACACCCGGCATCCTCAAGACCGCGCGCGACGGCTATGACGGCAAGGGCCAATGGCGCATCGGTTCGGCGCATGATGCCAGCGGGGTGCGCTTTCCGGGGCGGACCTGCATCTACGAAGGGCTGGTCGGGTTCGAGACCGAGTTCTCTGTGATCCTCGTCCGCAGCGGGGATGGCGAGATCCGATTCTGGGATTCGACCGCCAACCATCATGAAGGCGGGATGCTGGCGCAATCGGTGTGGCCTGCGGGCGCGCTGGTCGAGG
>DAIQNP010000401.1:0-2211 GCA_036788335.1 Erythrobacter sp. | reverse complement strand
CCAGCGGCAACCTTCGCGACCTGTCGTTTAACCTCATGCGGCTTGGCCCGAAAAAGCTAATCCCCATTCTCGCACAAGATTTGAGCCGGACATTTGATCGGATTATCCTTGATTGTCCGCCAGTAAGAAACGAATTGAGCGATCAGATTTTCGAAGCCGCGAAACTCATGATCGTTCCGCTCCCGGTGTCGCCGCTGGCTGCGCGTGCGCTTGACGATGTGCGACATGACTTGGCCAGATGTGGCCGCAGCAAGCTAGTCGGCCGTGAAGAACGCGATTTGCGTTTCGGGTTGGGGTAGATTGCACTGCTGATCTGCTGTGTTGCTTCAGGCAGCGGCCATTTCACAGCGTGGCACGGGAAGGCAAGCCGTGAGCAGGACGCGCAAAAGCACGGTCAGCCATGCGACGAGCAGCCTCAGATTATGTCCGGCGGCCACGAGGATGGCGTTGATGGCATCACCAGTGGCACCGGCCAGGTGATTGCGTTCGAGCAGACCGTCGGATTTGGTGTGGCCGATGATCGGCTCAATGGCATTGCGGCGTCTCAGCTCGCGCTTGATCGTAGGTGAGGCGATGCCGCGGGTGTGGGCGATGTAGACCTTGGCATTTCCGCCATGCTTGTGGCCCTTGTAGCCCCGGTCCACATAGGCCCTCTCGACGGTGATGCCGGTCAGGCGCTCGACCTGCTCGATCTGTCCGGACAGGGTATGGCCGTCGTAGGGATTACCGGGCAGTGTCTGCATTCCGACGATGAACTGGCCGCCCGCGGTGCGCGCGTTGGTGACCGCAATGGAGGTCTTTACCCCGAACTCGTAGCGCGTTCTCGCCTTGCCCTTGGCGATGCATTCCACCTCGGGCGCGTGCAGCGCGTAGAGCTTGTCGGTGCTGTCCGCCTTCTGGGTCAGGATCTTTGCCACCCGCTCACGCGCGACGGCGAAGGCGGCCTCGAGTTCTTCATTTCCGGCAATCTTGCGCCCGATGTCGCGATCAAGCCGACCTAACCAGGTGCGCAGCTTGCGAACCCAGCGCATCGCCTGCTTGTGCCCACGACCGTGGATCAGCCGCGAGACATCGCGCCGGGCCTGGCGCCCGACGCGCAGGAACGACTGCCGCAGCTTGATCCCGTGTTTCCTGGCCAAACGGTTCAGCCACTCGATACCGCGCATCAACAGGTGACTGTCAGTGGGATGGGCAACCGCCTTGGTCTGGACCGTCGTATCCACCGTCACGCGCTCGCAAGCTTGTGGCGGCATCGCCCTGGTTGCCATCGCAATCCGCAGCGTCTCTGCCAGCAGCAGTTCCAGCTTGTCAGCGCCGATCCGTCCGCGCCAGCGCGTCATCGACGACCGGTCCAGCGGCAGCTTGTGGCGGAAGTACTGCTCGCCGCAGAAGTACTGGTAATACGGGTTCTCGACCCACCGGGCGCAGACAGCCTCGTCGGACAGACCCTCCATGTGCTTGAGCAGGTGCAGCCCCGCCATCAGCCGCGTCGAGAGCCCTGGCCGCCCCTTCTCGTGATAGAACCGGCCAAAGGCTTCATCGAACAGCGACCAGTCGATCAGCTGCGCCAGCTTCACCAGCGCGTGCTCCATGTCGATCATGTTGTCGAGCTGGCTGCGGAACAGCTCGTCACTGCGCGGGGCGGGCTTCTTCGGCGGCATCGGCAAACCTCATCATGGCGACCAGCACACTGAATCACAGCACGAATTCCGAAGAAAGCCCCCACGTGCCCAGGCACGCAAAATCACAAGCTTTTTACCCAATCCCGCACAAAACCTTGCAAATCCGATTACTTCAAATCCCCAAAACCCCACGCGTTTCCAACACTTTCAGCCTTTTTCACGGGCGACAAGCTACCATTCTTGCCGGTGTTTTCGATGTATGACTCGCGGCGTAAGGCGCACCGCGAGGCCCGCAATGGCTGGATGGCACAGTTCCCGGTGATCCCAGCAGCCAGCCCGATCGAGCAGAGCGCGTTCCGCCGAGCGCCCGTCGGCACATTTGCGGCCTGCTCGACCGCGTCGCAAGCGCAGGAGCAATTGTGGAGGGGGATCGAGCGTAAACTTGGCGAGACTTAGCACGGTTGCGATCAGGCTGGCATCAGACGGAGTGGCAGCAAACCACCCAATCCCAGTCCTGACAAACCCGGTATCGATCCCGCAAAAGCAGACGACGCGCTCTGCTGCTCGGCACAAGCCTATTCGTTGCGAA
>DAIQNP010000400.1:0-2227 GCA_036788335.1 Erythrobacter sp. | reverse complement strand
GCCGCGAGCCGTTTCAATAGCGGCGTGACCGTGCCCGTGTCGAGCCGCGCGCGCTCGCAGATGTCGGAGACCGACACGCCGTCCACTTCCCACAGCGCGAGCATGACCAGGTACTGGGGGTAGGTGAGATCGAGCGGCTCGAGCATGGGCCGGTAGGCCCGGGAAAGGGCATTGCCCGCGGAGTAGAGCGCGAGGCAAAGCTGGTTACTCAGGTGCAGGTGCGGCGGCGATACCATGTGGTGCGGACCATCGATCGAAACAGCGGCCATTCTATCGGGCGCATCGGGTGTTGGTAGCAAGTGAATATGTCCGGTTTTCATAGCACGTGAGTTGTCCGCTTTGGTGGACCGCCGGCGAGCGAGCCCTCTGGGTGAGCTCGATCGTCGGCGGCGTGACTGCGTAGCGGGTTACGCAGCCTCCTTTATCCGTTTTTCGATCAGCACGCCTTTGCTGGTGTACTTCCCGAGCAACCGTGGTCCGTGGAATATGGCCAACTCGCCATTCAGATGCTCGTGAACCCGCACGGTACAGCGGACGTATTGCAGCCGCTGTGCGTCCGGCGGGATCTGGAGCTTCTTGCCGCGATAGCTCAGACAGTTGTCCTTACCGACGCTGCGCTCGTCCTGCAGGCACAGGATATTGTCGAGATCCACGCCCTGTAGCGGTACGAACGCGCTGCCTTCCTCGCGGGCCTCGACCTGGAAGCGACGGTTGAAGCGTGGCCAGTAACGCTTCAGGAACCGGTTCGCCTGGTCCATGGTGGTGACGCCCTCCAGCGCCATCTCCTTGGGCAAGCGCCCCTGCAGGGTTCGGAAGAACCGCTCCGAGCGGCCCCGGGCTTCCGGTGAGTAGGCAGCAATCATCTGGATGCCGAGCTGGCCCATGGCACGCCCGAACTGGGTCAGCCGGGAACGATCCACCCGGCTGCCCGCTTCCTTGGTCACCCAGTAGTGACTGCCGCGATCGCTATAGAAACTGCTGAACAAGCCGCGCTTCTCCAATGTCTCCCGCACCCCGCGCAAGCTCGAGATCGTGCCTTCCTCCTCGACGAAGAACCCCGAGTACACCTCGCTGGTGGCGTCGTCCATGGTCACGATCAGATCCCAGCGGTGATCAGGTACCCACTCATGGGTGGAACCGTCCTGATGAATCATCAGTCCGGGGATCGGCGATCGCGGTCGCTGCTTGCGGTGCGGCCCGCGCCGCTTGCCCTTGACCACGAGCCCAGCCGACTGCAGGGTCTTCTTCACCCACGTGTACGACCGGCCACCCCGGTGCTCGTCCCGGTAGCGCTCGTAGAAATGCTGTACCGTCCAGCCGTCGTAGCGCTGCTTGTACAACGTCTCCATCCTGAGCACTTCATCCACCGGCGCCTTGTGGTGCGACACCTCCATCAGACGCTTATCCGCCAGGCCATCGAGACCTTCGTCTTCGAACCGGTCGATGTAGCGCCGGAACGTCCGGTCGCAAACCCCGAGCAGTCGAGCCGCCTCTTCCTGGGTCAGCCGCTTCGATTGCCAACCCGCATATGCCTCTTCAAATCGCATGAGCCGTGTCTCCTGTAGCCACTCCGTCCGTCTCACGCGCCCTCCAAATCAAGGCCTTGGCGAAACCGGACAGATTACGTGCTACAGAACCGGACAGATCATGTGCTACCTACATTTTTCTGTCGGAGTGGTTGACAAAATGCGCGTACAGGGAGCAGGATGCGCGCCCTCGACGGAGGTGATTTTTTCCATGTCTTTTGTGGCAATCAACAAGTGGGTAGACACGACGCTGGGTGCGCAGATGCTGTGCGCATGCCATGTGTCGACCCGTGCGCGCGGCAGAGGGCGCGGCTCCGGAGGATAGTCAGATCGAAATGCCCAGTGTGGCATCGACGAAACAACCCCGAAGCGCCCACCAGCCTTCGGGGTTTTTCGTTTCAGGACCGACAGAAAATATTGCGCCTATCGAGTACGCCTGCATGATCGTAGAAAAATCAGAAAACAGACTCGCGCACAACGTGACACGGACGCTGACGCTCAGCTTCTTCCAGGTATTCCTGGTGTTCATGCCCATCGCCGTGCCGTTCTTCCAGAGCCACGGATTGAGCATGCAGGAGATCTTTTCGCTGCAGGCACTCTTTGCGCTGGTAGTGCTGCTTGCGGAAGTCCCGTCCGGCTACCTTGCGGATTTCTTTGGTCGACGGATCACCCTTGTGGTCGGCGCAGCGGCAGCGGGTATC
>DAIQNP010000399.1:0-2227 GCA_036788335.1 Erythrobacter sp. | reverse complement strand
GGCGCGCATGGCTGGTGGAAGCAGGTCCCCGAGGAGCGCCGCTTCCCACCGCGCCCACCGACCGGAACGTCTACCGCCCGGCCGCGCGTTGCTCAATGATAGCGACGGAGCAGGCCCGACAGCTTGCCCTGCACCTCGACCTCGTCCGGCCGGTAGAACTGCGGGTCGTAGGCAGCATTGGCCGGGTCGAGCCGGATTTGGCCGCCTTCCTTGCGCAGGTACTTGAGCGTCGCTTCCTCGCCGCGCACGAGCGCGACCACGATCTCGCCGTCGCGGGCGGTGTTGGTCCGCTTCACCAGCGCGAAATCGCCGTCAAAGATTCCGGCCTCGATCATCGAATCGCCGGAGACCTCGAGCGCATAGTGCTCGCCCGGGCCGAGCAGCGCGGCAGGTACGGGCAAGGTGCTTTGCCCTTCGAGCGCCTCGATCGGTGCACCGGCCGCGATCCGCCCGTGGAGCGGCAGTTCGACCACGTCATTGGCGGGGTAACCTGACGGAGCGCTGGCCGACCCAGTACTGGGCGCCAGCGCCGGATTTTCGGCCGCCAGACGCAGGCCGGTGCGAACCGCCGGGGTCGTATCCTCGGGCTGGCGGATCACTTCGAGCGCGCGCGCGCGGTTGGGCAGGCGGCGCAGGAACCCGCGTTCCTCCAATGCTGAAATCAGCCGGTGCACGCCCGACTTGCTCTTGAGATCGAGCGCTTCCTTCATTTCCTCAAAGCTCGGCGAAATCCCGGTTTCTTCCAGTCGCTGCTGGATGAAGCGGATCAATTCGTGCTGCTTGGCGGTCAGCATGGATCAAACTCCCTTGGATCGCCCGCTTCGCCGCAGGCGCGTCAAAATCACATGTGCGCCAAGAGGCACCGGCCCGGATGGAGCACTGGTGCATTACGTGCACACCCGACCACCGATAAGGTGAACGAACAAGGAACAATTAGGCAACCATGTTGCACAAGTCAAGCATGCCACGCCGCCAACCCCGCGCAAATCAGCCATTGTGGAGCGGAAACACGGTTACCTGCGTCCCCGCTTCCACCGCGCTCGCATGTGCCTGGCGGTCGATCAGGCAATCGGCCCGCGCCAGCGCCGACAGCGCGCTCGAATCCTGCGATCCGGCAAGTCGCACCGCGCCGCCATCCCGCACCCCGCGCAGGAACTCGCGGCGGTCGCCAGCGGGAGGCAGAGCCTCGCCGGCCGCGACGGTCGCGGTGGCAGGCAGCGGACTGGCGGCTCCCATGCTGGCGCGCACCAGCGGCAGCGCGAACAGGAAGGCGGTGACGAAGCACGACACCGGATTGCCTGGCAAGCCCAGCACCACCTGGCTCCCACGGGTTGCCACCAGCAGCGGCTTTCCGGGCTTGATCGCCACTTTCCAGAACACGGTTTCCGCGCCCCATTGCCGAAGCGCAGGCTTGATCAGGTCATGATCGCCCACCGAGGCGCCGCCCGAAGTGATCAGCAAATCGGCATTCTCGGCCTGGGCCAGCGCTGCGGCGAGGGCAGCGCGGTTGTCCGGCACCGGGCCGATGCGGGTCACTTCGCAGCCCAATGGCGCGAGCAGCGCGGCAATCATCGCGCTGTTGCTGGCAGGCACCTGATGGAGCGCGCAAGCGGCGGGATCGGCGCTGAGTTCGTCCCCGCTGTCGAGCAGCGCCACCCGCAGCGGCCGTGCGCTCATCGCGCGGGCGTGCCCGGCCGCCAGCGCCAGTGCGATCCGCGCCGGGGTCATCAGCGTTCCGCGCGCCAGCAGCACGGTTCCGGCGGCAAAATCGAAGCCACGCGGGCGGATGTGGCGACCGGGCGGCGGCACCGCCCCAGCGCCGAGCATCTGGCCCGAGACCGCGGCATCCTCTTGAAGCAACACGCGGTTGGCTCCGTCCGGGACAACCGCTCCGGTCGCAATCCGCGCGCATTCGCCCGGCAGCAGCGGGCGGTCCAGCGGCGCGCCGGCGCGGCTTTCGCCCACGAGCTGCCACGGTCCGTCCCCCGGCGTCAGCGCAAAGCCGTCCATTGCCGACAGGTCGGTGGCAGGCTGTGTGCGCGCGGCGCGCAGATCCGCGGCGAGATAGCGCCCGAGCAGCGCCTCGACCGGCACAGCTTCAAGCGCCAGCAGCGGAGCCAGCGTCAGTAGCCGCACCTGCGCGGCCTCGAGGGTGAGCATTTCGCTCACAACGGGGGCGCCTCCCAGTCCTCCGATTTCCCGCCGCTCTTCGCGATCAGCCGGACCT
>DAIQNP010000398.1:0-2233 GCA_036788335.1 Erythrobacter sp. | reverse complement strand
GATGGCCGGTTTTGCGGATTGGCGGTAAAAAGCTGCCGTTCGGGAAACGACCCCAAACCGGACTCATTCTTTCCTACTTGGATCGCGGGTAGTTGCACGGCAGCCCAAGCTGTCCCGTAGCTTAAAATGCGCTCGTTCGGGACGATGCAAGTCGGAGTTATCCGACCGGGATTGCTGTCTCGAACTTCACTCTGCGATAGACCACATGGGTGGTTGATCGCGAGATGGCCGCGTTGGTCAGTATCCGTGCGTTGATCCAGTCGTCATAGCTGATCATGTCGGGGAAGTGACCGATCAGGATGAAATCCTCGTCCCCGGTCACGGTGTAGCATTGCGTAATTTCTGGGGTGCGGCCGATTTCTTGCTTGAACGCATCATAGGTCGCGCGGCTTTCCTTGGCGAAGCGGATCGCGGTGACGACGGTGATGCCCACCCTTGCTGGATCGATCAGACTGACATCGGCGAGGATGTAGCCATCCTTGCGCAGCCGCGCCACACGGCGGCGGGTGGCCGGTTCGGACAGGCCTACCAGCTCACCAAGGTCAGCCATCGATTGGCGGTTATCGCGTTGCAGCGCGGCGAGCAACTTGCGGTCGAGAGCATCGAGCATGGGCCACGCTAACGCTTTTCGTCGCTCAAGAGCCAGCAATTAATCGAAAGCAAATGTATTGCGGCTGTTTTCAATCAGACGCAGCACCGGCAAGGCGCTAGTTTGCAGGTCATGAACAGATACGCATCACCACTAGCCGCCGCGCTGTTGACGCTATCCGGGACCGCCATAGCTGATGAGCCGATTGCTGCGCCAACCGCAACCGTCGTGCAACTGTCGCAGCTGCAAAAGGCGGGCGATCTTCACCTGCTCAACGGGGCACCCTTCACTGGCACCGTGATTGACACCTATTCCGATGGCGCCCGAAAGGCGCGGTTTCAGGTGGTGGGTGGCAAAGCGTATGGTGTCTGGGCCGAGTGGTATCCGGGCGGTGCGATCCGTTTCTACAGCGAATGGCGCGCGGGCAAGGGCGAAGGGCCGTTCGTCTATTTCCACCCGGGCGGCGAAATCAGCGAGCGCATCACCGCGCGCGCAGACATCTGGGACGGGGTGGCCGAAGGCTGGCACCCGGATGGACGCAGGGTGTTCGAGCGGGTCTATCAGGCAGGCACGGCGCTATCGGACCAGCGTTTTGCAGCCAGCGGAGAGGAGTGAGACATGAAGACCATCTTGCTTGCCCTGCTGACCGGTGCGGCGCTGGTCGGCACGATCCCGCTGTGGGCTGCCGCCGATCCGGTCCCTGAAGTGCCAATTGAGCCGCGCCTGTTTCTGCCCGAGGTGCTTGCCCCCGCCGGGCGGATTACGCTCACCCCCGGCTTCAGCCCGGATGGCCGCACGATGTATTTCGCCCAGACAGAATGCACCCCGATCTGGGAATGCCCACAGCGGCTCAAGCGTATCGTGCGCAAGGGCGATAGCTGGAGCGCCCCCGAACGCGTGCCGCTACCGCAGGATGCGCGGGTCGATTATCCCAGCGTTACGCCCGATGGGCGGTATCTGTTGTTCTCGTGGTCGGCCACAAGGCCCGAATATGCAGGCCGCGACATTGATGTGAACTTCGATTTGTGGCGGCTTGATCTGACCGATCCCACAGCGACACCTGAACCGCTCGAAGCCCCTGATCTCAATCGCATCCGTGAAGGCAAAATCAAGAAACTGCGTTTCGTGAACAACGAGACTGCTCCAATCCTGACTGCCGCAGGCGATCTGTATTTTTGGTCAGAAAGGCTCGATGGGATGGGCGACCGCGACGTTTACATCGCGAGGGCTGACGGCAAGGGAGGGTTCCAGCGCCCCGAACCGCTGCCAGCGCCAATCAATTCCGCAAGTTCCGATGACGGCGCGTGGGTCTCGCCCGATGGCAAGACCATGCTGATTACCTATTCGGATCGCGGCGGGTGCGGGGGTAGCGATCTCTTCATCGCGCATCGCAAAGGGGAGAGCTGGACAGACCCCATCAACTTGGGTTGCGACATCAACTCGCCCTTCGATGAATACGCTGCCGCCATGATACCTGGCACGCGCAGCATCGTGTTCCCTTCCACCCGTCCGTTCAAAGGAGCGTCGGAATATGATGTGGCGCTTTGGATTGCAGAGCTGCCGGTGGTGAGAAACTGACATTCAGCAATCCACCCAAAACCCGCTATTCACTCACCCTCACGCGCCGCCCGATAGCTGCCGTTA
>DAIQNP010000397.1:0-2250 GCA_036788335.1 Erythrobacter sp. | reverse complement strand
TTCAACACCCGCCGGCTGATCGCTTCCAGGCTGACGTAGATCCCCTCCAACGCATCGGCTGAGTATTCAGCTCCGGTCGCGTACAGGTCGAGCAGCGCGTCCCGGCAGTCCTCAAGATAGCCGGGCAGATGCCGGGCGCGCAGGCGCAGCAGGCGGAAAACCGGCAAGTCCTCGGCGTGCAGGCTGAATAGAATGTCTTCCTTGAACACGAAGGCCACCGTAACGTTTCGCGCTTCATCGACCTTGTCGATCAGGAAATCGGAGCGAATCTGCAACGCACCGGTCGCGTCCTCGAAGTAGCGGGCACTGGCTTCGATATCGCCGAAATCATCCTCGTCTGGCAAGGTCAGCGAGAATAACTCCTTGGCCCAGCGCCGTTCCTCGTCGGTTGGGGCATCGAAGTCGATCCAGATCGGTCGGGTATGCTCGAGGTCGGCTCGGGTCTCGATTTGCACTTGCTGGAGGCGGCCATTACGGATTTCAAAGGCATTGATCATGGGATTTGCACGACGGGCGAAGTGGCGCGGAAAATAGTCTGAAATAGACATGGGGTAAAGAAAAATCGGTTTCCGGGCATAATCTCGGGAACCGACCGCAATTCATATTGTTACCGAACAGGGCGGACAACGCTTGGACAATCTCGATTCGCCCACGCCGATTGCGAGCCAGGTATGAGGTCCATCGACGAGTAACGAGCTTTTTTCCCTTTTTGATAGTGAACCTTGACCACGGCATCCTGCCGCAGGTTGGCGGGGTATGTCGGTTCCAAGAGGTCAGAAACTGGCATATCATTTCTCACGTAGAGAGACGCCTCATGAACACGTTGCCCGAGACCATCCTTCGACGAGCGCGATCCCTCCCCGAGGGAGGTCTCCTGTCGCCCAAGGAGTTCCTGCACCTGGGAAGCCGGTCAGCCGTGGATCAGGCGTTTTCGCGGCTGGCCAAGGCCGGCAAGCTACTGCGAGTCGCCTGCGGCGCCTATGTCGCGCCCGTCCTCGGCCGCTTCGGCTCGCGCACCCCGGCGCCTGAAAAGGTGGTGGAAGCCCTGGCGGCTCAAAGCGGGGAGATCGTCGTGCCGCACGGCGCCAGTGCAGCCAGTGCCTTGGGCCTGACGCAGCAAGTTCCCATCCGTGAGGTCTACCTGACATCCGGACGGACCCGAAAGCTGAAGCTCGGGCATGCGGAAGTGCTGATGAAGCACGCGCCGCGCTGGATGTTGGCGCTGGGCGCGCGCCCGGCCGGCGCAGCCGTGCGCGCGCTGGCCTGGCTCGGACCGACGCACGCCGATGAGTCGCTGGCATCGCTTCATCGCACCCTTCCCCGCTCCGAATGGAAGACGCTGGCTACAGCGCGCGCGACGCTGCCTGGCTGGATGGCGCAAGCCATCGGCAAGGAAGCCGCTCGTGGCTGAAGGCTTCTTCGACCTGAGCAAGAAGGATCAACACGAAGCGCTGGAATACGGGCGCGCCGAAACCGGCCGCCCCGCCCACCTGCTCGAAAAGGACGTTTGGGTGGTATGGGCGTTGCGCGCCCTGTTCGAGTCGTCACTGTCGGCCGACCTGACCTTTAAAGGTGGCACGTCACTGTCGAAGGTCTACAAGGTCATCGACCGCTTCTCGGAAGACATCGATCTGACCTACGACATCCGCAAGCTAATCCCAGACCTTATCGGTGAAGGTGGAGAATTGCCCGCCAGTCGTAACCAGGCCAGCAAATGGACGCAAGCCGTGCGGCGTCGGCTACCCGACTGGATCACGCAGAACGTGCGGCCGGTGATTCAGGCAGCCATAAAGCGCGACCGTCTGGGTGCCCGGCTCGAACTCGGCGGCCAGGAGAACAACAAGCTGTTCCTACACTACCCCGCTCTGACACAAGGCACGGGGTATGTAGCACCTGTCGTCACCCTGGAGTTCGGCGGCCGGGCCACCGGCGAACCACACCAGGTATTCCAGGTGACCTGCGATATCGCCGAACACTTGGCCGAGGTGTCGTCCCCCAATGGCGGCCGGACTCATAAGTGGTTGTCTTAATGGATAATATAGACACCTCTTCGCACACCCCCATGATGCGGCAGTATCTACGCATCAAGGCCGAGCATCCCGACGTTCTGCTGTTGTACCGGATGGGGGACTTCTACGAACTGTTCTACGACGACGCCCGCCGGGCCGCCGAGCTGCTCAACATCACCCTCACCACCCGCGGCCAGTCCGCCGGCGCGCCGATTCCGATGGCCGGCGTGCCGTTCCACGC
>DAIQNP010000396.1:0-2256 GCA_036788335.1 Erythrobacter sp. | reverse complement strand
CAAGGAAAAGGAAACCTTGCGGCTGATTGTGCGCGGGCATGATGCCAAATCGGCGGCCAGCGCGCTTGATCTGTCGGTGCACACGATCAACGAACGCCTGCGCAGCGCGCGGCGCAAACTCAATGTCACCAGCAGCCGCGAAGCCGCGCGGGTGCTGCTCGAAGCCGAGCAGGACACCCCCGAAAATCTTGTAGCCAAGCAATTGGGGGAAGCCTCCGGCGTGCCATCGGACGACAGGAAACCTCGCCGCGGACGCAATCTTGCGCCGTGGATCGGAGGATCTTTTGTCATGTCTGTTCTTGCAGCGCTTGCCGCCTTCACCCTTGCCGGGCTCAGCTCCGCGCCCCGTCAACCCGCGACAGCCGACGGTCCCGAAGCCGTCGCCAAAGCCGATGCCGAACGCGAAGGTGCCGCTCGCGCATGGCTGGCGCTGGTGGATGCTGGCGACTGGAAGGCTAGCTTCGACGCAGCAGGTTCGGTCTTTCGTGCCCCGAATACGCTTGCGACCTGGCAAACCGCGTCGGAGCAGGCGCGCAGTCCGCTTGGTAGTGTACTTTCGCGCGAGGTGACCGCGACAAGCGATATCGCCAGCCCGGAGCGCTACCAACTCGTCCAGTTCCGCACCGATTTCGCCAACCGCAAAGGTGTGACTGAGTCGGTCACGTTGCAGCGTGAAGATGGCGTTCTGAGGGTAGTGGGCTACTTTATCAGTTGAACGGGCGAAAAGCCTTAGCTCGCCCGCCGCCTAGCGCACCAGCAGCACCGGCGCCTTGACCGTGCGGATCATCGCGGTGGTGGTGCTGCCGATGATCATCCGGCGCAGCGGCGAGTGACCATAGGCGCCCATCAGCAGCAGCGCGTTGTCGACCGAGGCGACAACCTGCGGAATGACCTGTTCTGCCTTGGCGTGATCGAACACCGTGTTCACGGTGTGTCCGGGCGCGAACATCGCTTCGGCTTCGGCGAGCTGTGCGCGCTTGGCCTCGCCCGAGGCTTCCGCCATGACGATGGTGACCGGCAGGCCGTCGAACAGCGGCGAATTGGCGAGCCGTTCGAGCGCGCGCCTGGCTGCAGGGCTGGCATCGTAGGCGAACACCACGTGCGCCGGTTCGGCAAAGGCGCGCGTCACCACCATCACCGGCTTGGCGCTGGCACGCACCACCCGTTCGACGATCGAGCCGAGCTCGCTGGGCGTGAATTCGTGATCGGTGCCGCGCTTGCCGATCACCAGCAGGCGGGCGCTCTCCTCACGCTCGACGATGTTGTCCACCACGCCGCCGTGGCGGTGCAGAGTCGTTACCTCGGTCACCCCGGCCTCGCGCAGCAGCTGCTCTCCGGCCTTGAGGATCACCCGGCCCTTTTCGATTTCGGCGCGGCTGCTTTCTTCCGACAGGCGGACCAGCTCCTCCATCAGATCGGACTTCACCCCCAGCCCGATCGCGCCCGACAGGTCGCGGCGCGCGGTGACCGGGTCCTGGTGCTGGACCACGTGGAGCAGTTCCACCGGCAGCGACAGGCGCTTTGCCGCCCATCCGGCATAGTTGCAGACGCTGGGCGCGAAGGCCGAGGTATCGATTGCGGCAAGCACGTGTTCCATTGGTATCTCTCCCATCAGTGTGCTCCCAGCTGCACCTCGGCGCCGGGCTTGTCATGTGTGGCGAAGCGTTCGATCAAGGCCGCGCTTGCCGAATCAAGGCCGGTGATCTCGACCGCCGTGCCTTCGCGCCGGAACTTGAGGATCGCCTTGTCGAGCGTGCCGACCGCCGAAATGTCCCAGAACTGCGCATCGCTGACATCGATCACCACGCGGTCGAGAACCTCCTTGAAGTCGAAAGCATCGACGAAGCTTTCGGACGAGGCGAAGAACACCTGCCCTGAAACACGGTAATGCCGGGTCGCACCATCGGACAACAGTTCTGAATCCACGCTGAAGATCCGCTTGACCTTGCCGGCGAAGAACAGCCCCGACAGGATCACTCCCGCGCCAACACCCTGCGCCAGGTCGTGGGTCCACACCGTCACCGCGACGGTCACCAGCATCACCACCGATGATTGCCACGGATGATAGCGGATGTCGCGGATCGATTTCCACGAGAAGGTGCCGATCGACACCATGATCATCACCGCGACCAGCGCGGCCATCGGGATGATCGCCACCAGCGGCCCCAGTACCAGCAGCAGAAACAGCAGGAAGGCGCCCGCTGTGAAGGTCGACAACCGGGTCTCGCCGCCCGATTTCACGTTGATGACCGATTG
>DAIQNP010000395.1:0-2257 GCA_036788335.1 Erythrobacter sp. | reverse complement strand
CCAGCAAGTCGAGCGCGCAGAACGCGATCGATTCGATCAAGAAGAACGGCCCCGAAGCCGTGGTCGAAGACAACAGCTAGGATCTTGCGTCTGTAGGAAATTTTCTGGCGGGATGCTGGGCAAAAATACCCCCTCCCGCCAGTGTTTCATCAACTAACTGCCCGCAATCCGCTCCGCCGCCGCGCTGGCAAGCGCATCGACCCGGTCGTTTTCGCGGTGCCCGCTGTGGCCCTTGACCCAGTGCCAGGTGATCGTGTGCGGGCGCGCCGCCTCGATCAGTTCGTGCCACAGATCGGCATTGCGCACCGGCTTCTTGCTGGCGTTGACCCAGCCATTGCGCTGCCAGCCGTGAATCCATTTCTGCATCCCGTCGAGCACATATTTGCTGTCGGAATAAAGATCGACCGCGCAGGGCTCGATCAGCGCATTGAGCCCTCTGATCACCGCCGTCATCTCCATGCGGTTGTTGGTGGTGTCGGGCTCTGCGCCGGACAGTTCCTTTTCGTGTTTGCCCATGCGCAGCAAGGCGCCCCAGCCGCCGGGGCCGGGATTGCCCTTGCATGCGCCGTCAGTGAAGATTTCGACCTGCTTCATAGGCATGGCATTGGGCGAGGCTGCGTCAGCCAGCAAGAGCCTTTGCACCCGCTTCGTCGTAGAAGTGCCAGCGCTGGACAAACTGCATCGGGTCCTTGCGGGTGACCAGCGCATCCTCTGGCGTGTCGAGCCAGTCTTCGGCGCGGCTGGCGACGAAGCGCAGGCAGGCACCCTTGGCGACCTCTGCAAACAGCGCCTGTTCGGTCCCGCTCAAGGGTCGCACGCTGTCGTAACCGGCGACCAGCGCCGCGCCGAGTGCAGGCTGGTAGGCATTGCTGCGGTCGAAACACCAGGCGGCGTGGGTCACGGCCAGGTCGAGCACCATCGGCCCGGTGCAGGCAAAGTAGAAATCGATCAGCCCGGTCACCGCATCGCCGCGCATCAGCACATTGTCGGGAAACAGGTCGGAATGGATCTGCGACGTCGGCAAATTGCCAAGGTCGAGCGCGGCAGCAGCGCGGGCGGGGGGCAGCATGGCGGGCAGGCCGGGATCGATCATGGCCAGCCGCTCCGCCCCGCAGGTTTCGAGAATGGCGCAGCTTTGCGCAAATCCCATGCCGTTGGCGCGGGTCAGCGGAAAGTCCCGCGCCGCCAGATGCATCCGGGCCAGCACCTCACCGACACTGCGCGCCTGTGCCGGAGATGGGCGGGTGGGCGACACGCCCGGCAAGAATTCGATCAGCGCCACCGCCTTGCTTGCCCCGGACGGCGATCCGGGGTCGTCCAGCATCCGGAACGACGCACCCTCGCGGTCGTGGATGGTGCGCGGCACCGGGCAGTCCCTGGCCGCCAGGTGATCGAGCAGTCCGAGAAAATAGGGCAGGTCGCCCAGCGCAATGCGGCGTTCGTACATGGTCAGGATGAAACGCGTACCCGCGCTGACGTTGCCGGTGCTGCCAGCGCCGCCGCCGGGCGAGCCGCTGGTTTCGATCAGCCAGTTCGAATTGGACACGCCCTCGGCAATGCCCTTGGCCGAAACCAGTTCGCCGACATCGTAATGCGCGATCAGCCGGGCGAGGTCCTCCGCGCCGAGATGGGTATAGACCGCCATGTTCCCCCCGGATGCCGGATCAGTCGGTGAGTTGGCGCGGCAGCTTGAACACCATCTTTTCTTCGGCAGCGGTAATTTCCTTTTCGCGGATCGGACGATAGCCGGCCAGGGCCGCGACCACTTCGCGCACCAGCACTTCGGGCGCCGAGGCCCCGGCGGTCAGCCCCAGCGTTTCGACGCCTTCGAGCCATGCGAAATCGATTTCGGTCGCCCGCTGGATCAGCTTGGCCGGGGTGCCGAGCCGCTCGGCCACTTCGACCAGCCGCAGCGCGTTCGACGAATTGGGCGAACCGATCACCAGCACCAGATCGCAATCATGCGCCAGTTCCTTGACCGCCGCCTGCCGGTTCGAGGTGGCATAGCAGATGTCTTCGGCACGCGGCCCGCTGATGTTGGGATAGCGCCATTCCAGCGCTTGGATCACTTCGCGCGTGTCATCGACCGACAGCGTCGTCTGGGTGAGGTAGGCCAATTCCTCGTCCGAATCGAACGGCAGCTTGTCCACGTCCTCGATGGTTTCGACCAGCGTCATCTGCCCCGGCGCGACCTGACCCATTGTGCCGATCACTTCGGGGTGGCCTTCGTGGCCGATGAAGATGATGTGGCGGCCCT
>DAIQNP010000394.1:0-2268 GCA_036788335.1 Erythrobacter sp. | reverse complement strand
CAACGAGATGGGGTGGTTGCCGCCCTCCCCAGCCGCCACGCCTGTGTGTCAGGATGACGTGGGGCAGCAACCTTCATGCGGAGAGGACGAAAAATGTTGGAAACGATGATCGGTGTGGATTTGGCGAAATCAGTCTTTCAGGTGCATGGCGCTTCGATGACGGGCGTCGTGAAGTTTCGCAAGCGGTTGACCAGAAGCCAGTTCCGCCGGTTTCTTGCAGCTGAGCCCAGGGCCGTTTTCGTGATGGAAGCTTGCGGCAGCGCGCATTACTGGGCGCGCGAGATGGTCAAGACAGGCCACGAGGTGAAGCTGATTGCCCCGCAGTATGTGCGCCCTTTCGTCAGGCGACAGAAAAACGATGCGGCCGACGCGGAAGCGATTGTGATCGCAGCTCAGCGTCCAGAGATGACGTTCGTAGGCACGAAGGACGAAGATCAGCAGGCAAGCGCGGTCCTGTTTCGTTCAAGGGAGCGCTTGATCCAGCAGCGCACGGTCGCGGTCAATGCGCTGCGGTCGATCCTCTACGAGTTCGGGCATGTCGTGCCTTCGGGCATTCGCAACATTCGGCGGATCGAGGAAATTCTCGCTGATGAAAGCAGCGATCTGCCATCTCTGGTTCGGAGCGAGTGCCTGGATATCATCGCACAGATCCAGGAACAGACGGCCCGGATCGAGGCGAAGACCAAGACGGCTAAAGAGCTCGCCTCGAAGGATGATGTTGCACGGCGACTTCAGACCATACCGGGTGTTGGTCCCCTGACGGCACTCGCTGTTGAGACCTTTGCTCCCGAAATGTCGACATTCAAGGGCGGTCGAAACTTTGCCGCTTGGCTCGGGCTCGTCCCGCGCCAGTTTTCGTCGGGAGGGCGTGAAAAGCTGGGCCGCATCTCCAAGGCAGGACAAGCGGACATACGGCGGCTCCTGATTGTCGGTGCCATGTCACGTTTGAACTGGATGGGCAGGAAGACGGTCCCCGAAGGGTCATGGCTTGCCCGCATGATTGCGAAGAAGCCGCGGATGCTCGTGGCGATTGCGCTGGCAAACAAGATGGCCCGCACGATTTGGGCGATGCTGACCAAGCAAGAGGATTACCGAGAGCCAGCAACTGGTTTGGCGACGTAAGAGAATCTGGCGCCAGTTGTTGCTGGCGACAGAGGTGTAGGAAGTCGACGACCTGAATGGGCGAAATGATCGAACAGATCTGGGTCAGGAAAACCAGCGAAGCGCTCGGAGCGAAAAAGCCCGTCAACGAGTTCTGGACCTGATCCGCAGATCACCATACCGGCCTGCAGCCAACGACACGGCTACAACTGAAGGCCTGACACAAGACCGCACTCGATCTGATCCGCTTAGGCTGAAAACTCCTTGCATCACGGGCGGCAACCACACAAGCGCTTCACCTCGTCCGAACTCTACACCCATGATTTCTGAGGGGGCAGCGATGGCACATCCGTATCACCACGCCCTCTCTTCGGTGAAGAAATGGGGCGGCACGGTCGAGGATACCTTGGCGGTGCATTCTTGGTTCGATAGTTCGAAAGCCAATTCTTCGGACTTTCGCCACAGGGCCATGTTTCACCATTCGGCTGGAATCTGGCTTTCGGAAACGATCTTTGGGCCAACGATCACGCTCTCGACCGGGCGCATCATCCCGACCCGGTGGGTCGGCGAGCAACATGTGAAGGAGGATCTCGGCTTCATCCCGAGCTTTGCCGACTGGGTGAAAGCGATCCGCCCCGAGCCATGGATGGGGCGGGCTGAGCGGATCGAGGCGCTGGTCGATCCGCATCTCGCCTCGCCCGTCGTCAAGGTCAGCTGAGATGACCCTCCCAGCCTATCAGCGCCTCGACCTGCCGCCGACGGCCTCGCCCCTGACAGTTCTGCGTGCGGCGGTCCGGGCGTTGCATCCGGACACGCGTGCCGTTCGCGGGTTCCGGACGGCGCGCAAGCGCTTCTACCGGCAGATGCTCTGCGCACACGCGGCCCGGCAGGCAGCATCCGATCCGCCTGCCGGTTGATCGCTCTGCCTACCCCTTCATCCCAATCCAGCGCCCGTCTACTTGGCCGGGTTTCTCAATCTCAGGAGGTCCCTATGGCGGATTACTTCACTCATTTCTCGTGCTTGATCGACGTCGGCAGCCCCGACAAGGCCGCCCGCGCGCTCGCGTTGTTCCGTGAGCTGCAAGAAGCGGATCAGGATGCCGACGACCCGGAGGTCGCGGGCTTTGATCTTTCGCGCCAAGATGCGCCCGAGGGCAGCACCCTCTG
>DAIQNP010000393.1:0-2296 GCA_036788335.1 Erythrobacter sp. | reverse complement strand
TAAGGGCCCTGCCGCCCCACCCTGCCATGCACCGCGCCCGATGTGGGATCCAGTAGGCGGATCTCGTTGTTCTCGCCGTCCGCCACCAAAAGCCAGCGGCTGTTCGTCCGGGGCCAGGGCACGGCATCCCAGACGGTCCGCTCAAATGGCGTCGGATCGAAAATCTCGCGGACGAATGTTCCGTTGCGGCGGAAGATCTGGACACGCTTGTTGGGGCGATCCCCGACCACTAGCAGATCATCGCCCATCACGGTTATCCCGTGCGGCTGCGATAGCTGGCGCAGAGGATCAGCTGGCGCGTTGTCCGATGGGCGCTCGCCATAGGCACCCCAATGGCGCAGAAATCGCCCTGTTGCCGCGTCAAATACGATCACGCGATTGTTGGCGTAGCCATCGGCGACAAAGACTTCGTTGGCCGCGGGATCGACAACGAGGCCCGAGGGGCGACCGAGCCTTCGGGTGGATGCATTGCCGAGCGACGGCCCTTTCTCACCAACCCGCAGGATGAATTGGCCTTCGCTGTCATATTTGACGATGAAGCCATCATCCGGATCATTCCCGGCGAGCCACACGCTGTTATCGCGCGGATCAATCGCAAGGCTGTGTTCGCGCAGGGGCCATGTCGCGCCGCGACCCTCCCCGCCCTCCTGTTCGCCCCATGCCTTGGCTAACGATCCGTCCGCGTTGAACACCAGCAACGGCGGAGCCGCCTTGCAACAGCGGGCGGTGGGAGGATCGGACTCGGCGGCTCGCTCGGTGTCCGATAGTGTGGCAGGGCGGTGCAGCACCCACACGCGGTCATTCGCATCGACCGCGACCCCTGTCACTTGGCCGAGGATCCAGCTATTGGGCAGCGGGTCGGGCCAGGCCGGCTCGACCGCGAATGACGGTGCCACATCGACACCCGGGAGGGCGTCTTGAACCGCAGACTCAAGCGGTGCGCAGGCCGCAAGTCCGAGGCACAGGGGCAGCATGCGCCAACCCACGTTGCGGCTGATCATTGGGCATCAGCGCGGATAGCGACTTCATCTGGCTCCAGCCCCAGCCCCGGCGCATCCGGCACCGTGAACACCCCATCAATCGGCAGCATCGGTTCGCGGAAATACTTCCACAGTTCCTTTAGCCGCACCGCGCCGGGATGCTCCTGCAGGCGGTTCGCGGTCGGGGCCCAGGCAACGAAGTGCGCATGCGCGGCAGACAGCAGCGTGGGCCGGGCATTGTGCACCGAAATCGGAATGTCGCGCAGGTAAGCAAGCGAAGCGACATGCCGCGCCGCTGTCAGTCCCGACAGCTTGGACACGTCGGGATTGAGGAGGTCGGGCCGCCCATGATCGATCAGATCGCGGAATGCAAACGGGGTGTATTCGTGTTCACCTGCGGCAATACTAATGTCGAGCGCGTCGGAAACCTGCGCCATGCTGGCATAGTGATGCATCGCACAGGGCTCCTCGAACACGCTGACGCCGAGTTCTTCGTAAAGCGCGCGGCCCACTTGGATAGCACGGGCAGCGCGGTAGCCGTTATTGGCATCGACATAGAGCGGGATTGCATCGCCGATGGCTTTGCGCACCGCGCGCGCTGTCGGCAGAGTGGGATCATCGGCAGGATCGGCGTTCTCCTCGCGGATCGCCATCCGGACCTTGATCGCCTTGAACCCTTCGTCAACCATTTCGACCGCCCGGCGCGCGGCCTCATCCGGGGTCATATATTGTCCGCGCCCGATGTCGCGGCTGAAACTGCCATAGACCGGGAAGCTGCTGCGTTCCTTGCCGCCCAGCAGCGCCCAGACCGGCAGACCGAGCAACTTCCCGCGCAGGTCCCACAGCGCGCAATCGAGCCCGGCCAGTGCCTGACTGGCAAGGCCGCCGGGGCCAAGTTCGTCCACTTCGTAATAGGCCTTGGACCAAAGCCCGTCCCCATCGAACACGTCCCCGCCTTCGTAAAGCTTGTCCAGTTCCTGCCGGATAACGCGCTCCACCAGCGCGCCGCCCGAATGGCCTGCCTCGCCCCATCCGGCGGTGCCATCATCGGCAGTCACCTTGACGAAGATCGCGCGCGGCACGGCGAAGGCTTCGACCTTGGCGATTTTCGCACGGCCAAGGTTGGCGGCAAGCAGCGGCGACGGTGCGGACAGCAACAGGCCAGCGCCCGCAGCGCCCATGCCCATGCACGCCATGGCCGTACGCCGATCAATGCGTTTCATCATAACTTCCCTCCACAAGTTTGCGGTGCATCGCCCGGTCGAGCGGGTAGCCCCAGATCAGCCACGCCGACAGCGCCACACCCGTCAGCGGCA
>DAIQNP010000392.1:0-2300 GCA_036788335.1 Erythrobacter sp. | reverse complement strand
ACGCCGACAACCCCATCGACATCCAGGAATTCATGATCATGCCGGTCGCCGCGACGAGCATCGCCGAGGCCGTGCGCATGGGCTCCGAAATCTTCCACACCCTGAAGAAAGACCTGACCGCCGCGGGCCTGTCCACGGGCTTGGGCGACGAAGGCGGCTTCGCACCCGAAATCCAGTCCACCCGCGCGGCGCTCGATTTCATCCTCAAGGCCATCGAAAAGGCGGGCTACCGCCCCGGCGACGACATCTTCCTCGCCATGGATTGCGCCGCGACCGAATACTACAAGGGCGGCAAATACGAAATGAAGGGCGAAGGCGCGTCGCTCACGTCCGACGAAAACGTCGCCTACCTTGCGAAACTCTGCGCCGACTATCCCATCATTTCCATCGAAGACGGCATGTCCGAAGACGACTGGGACGGCTGGAAGGCGCTGACCGACGCGCTCGGCGACAAGGTGCAGCTTGTGGGGGACGATCTGTTCGTGACCAACCCGCTGCGGCTCGCCGACGGCATCAAGCGCGGCTGCGCCAATTCCATGCTGGTCAAGGTCAACCAGATCGGCACCCTGACCGAAACGCTCAAGGCCGTCGATATGGCCCACCGCGCGCGGTATACCAACGTCATGTCCCACCGGTCGGGCGAAACCGAAGACGCCACCATCGCGGATCTCGCCGTCGCGACGAACTGCGGCCAGATCAAGACCGGCTCGCTCGCCCGTTCCGACCGGCTGGCGAAATACAACCAACTGATCCGGATCGAGGAAATGCTGGGCGAAACCGCGGAATACGCGGGGCGGTCGGTGTTGAAGTGACCACTCGGGACGAATTCGTGCGCGCGGTGGGGTTGCGGTTGCTCCACGTCACCGCGCGCAGCAATCTTCCAGGCATCCAGCGGCATGGGCTGCTATCGCCCGCATCGCTGGCACATCTGGCCGGCCAAGATGCAGCAAGCCTAACGCTTCGCAAGACACGGGTGGTGCTGCGGTTGCAGGATGGCACAACTGCCCAACTCAATCATCAACTTCCAATTGTGCACGGCCTCAGGGCAGCCAATTGCATGGTCGAGGGACACGATGCGCAAAGTTGGGCACACCAGCTTGATCACCGTGTTTACTTTTGGCCGGAAAAGTATGGGCAGAATTTCGCGGCGAGCGTTGCACGCGACACCGACTCTGCGCTCATTTGGTTCGAAACAGCGCGGCTGTTCGATCTGGCTTCGGAGCGGCTTTGGCTGTCGCCGATCAACAGCGGAAACTTTCGGCAAGGCGGGGCAAACGCCAGACGTGGAAATTGGCTATATTGCTCTGCCGCAGGTGGCATCGACGCATTTCGCACCAATCGACAACGCCGTGGGCTCATCAAAGGCAAGGATCGTGTCTACGAAGTCTCGATAACCGGTGATCTTTCAGGCGAAGCCGTCGCCGCAATTCAGTAATCCCCGCCCTGCCGCGTATCCCAGAACCGCAGCACCTCGATCTGCTCCGCCGTGACGCGGTAGATCACGACAAACGGCGTCCGGGGGATCGACAGTTCCCGCACCCCCGGCACCACATCGCTGGGATGACCCGCATAGGGGTTCCCCGACAGCGTCCGGATCGACGCCGTCACATGGGCGCGCGCCTTGGAACTCCCTTCGGGAAAGACCGTCCGGTAATAGTGCCGGAACCATTGCAGGTCCCGCGCAGCACTTTCCAGAAACACGACCCGCATCAGGGTGCGGGGCGAATATCTGCCTCGGGCACCGGCCCCTCGTCATCGCTGTCCCAGCTTTCGACCCAGCCCAGCATCGCGGCCTCAGAAATGAACCGTCCCTGCTCCGCCTCTGCCAGCGCGGCTTCGATGGCGTCACGCTTCGACCGCTTCGCTTCCAGCATCGACCGGATCGCGCGGACGGCAAGTTGCGCGGGCGGCCGGTCTTCCAGCCGCGCCTCCTGCTCCAGCGCACGCTTCAGATCGTCGTCGATCCGGATCGTGTAGGGTGTCGTGCCCATGCTGCCTGCCTTTCCTGTATGCCATCGAAATACACTGTGCACGCTCAGGCGGCAATACGCCTGCCCCGTCGCGCCGCACAATCAAAGGTGGCGCCGACCGCCCGACAGGCATAGAGGTGCGGCTCTGAACTTCGTCCCAAGAAAGGACACACACCATGCCCCGCAACGCCCTCTACCTGATCCTCGGCGCGCTGGTCGTCGGGATCGCCGTGCTCGGCTATCTCTACTACGAAGAACAGCAAAGCGGCGTCTCCATCCAGATCGACGAAAGCGGAATCGAAATCGACGGGAACTGACGCCCTCCCCCGC
>DAIQNP010000391.1:0-2324 GCA_036788335.1 Erythrobacter sp. | reverse complement strand
GGGGCAGAGCGCCTTCGCCCGGCAGTTCGCCCTGCCGTTCGCGCTCCAACCGCTCCATGTATTCGCGCTCGATCATCTCGACCCGCTCCTGTTCGGCGGCGGCATCGGTGTCGATGGTCGACAGGCGTTCGGCCCGCGCTTCCTCGATCAGCTGGCTGAAGCGGACATTGTCGGCCTCGGCACGGTCCTGATAGGCGGCCTCGACGAATTTCTGGGTGCAGCCGGTGAACCCGCCCGCACCCGCCGGCGTGCAGCTCATCGCGCCGAAATCGCCGACATACTTGATCTTGTCGACCTGTTCGGGGCGCGCGACGTTCTGAGGCGATTCGCTGTACCGCAGGTTGGACGGGATGCGGTAACGGTCCGCCTCGACCAGGATTTCGCAGATCACCAGCTCATTGGGCTGCGCGACCGGGCATTCGTCTTCGCTGTAGGCGATGACCATGTTGATCTTCTCGTTCGCGCTCTGCGCCGCAACCGGCGCGGCCGCGCCCAGCATCAGCGCCGGGACGAGAAGGGTCGGGATCAGCAGGTGCTTCATCGCAAAGGGTCCTTAGTCAGGCTGCATCGCGGCCGCAGCCATGCGCTGCCTTGACCCGGCTTGTCTAGGCCCAAGGGGCTGAACCGGCGGTGAAGCGCGCTTGTCCGCGGCGGTTCAAAGCCGCTCGCTGACCTTGATCGCGATGCGGCAGCCCAGCCGGATTGCGCCCGCCAGCAGCGGATAGCCTACCGCGCGCTCCGCCCCGTTGGCGATGGCCGCGTCGTGGTGCGCGCGCTCGTCCTCGCGGAAGGCAGCGATCATTTCGGCCAGTTCGGGGTCAGCACCGCTCGCTTCGAGCTTGTCGAGTTGCTCGCTGTAATGCTTGTCGATCTCGGTCTCGACCGCGGCGGTGCAGGCCATTGCCGCTTCCGGGCTGAGCAACGCGGTGCCCGCCCCCAGAGCATAGCCGGCCGCCGACCAGATCGGATGCAGCGCGGTCGGGCGCACGCCGCGCCGGTGGAGCAGCGCATCGAACTTTGCGCGGTGTTCGGCTTCCTGCGCGGCCATGTGGCGGATTTCTGCCGAATGCGGCCCGCGGTCGCCCATCACGGCCAGCTGACCTTCGTAAATCCGGGTCGCGCCGAATTCGCCGGCCTGGTCGACCCGGATCATGCGGTGGAGTTCTTCGCGTTCCATCATGCGTTCCCTTCTCGGCTTGGCGGCGGCGGCAAAGCCTACTTCCTATACGCGTTCAAGGCCACAATGGCCGCACCGGCGATGGTCGAAATAAGGAAATTGAACCCGGCGAGCGAGATGCCCAGCAGCGTCCACGGTGCAACATCGCAGCGGATCAGCGGGGCGGTCGCGAAGTTCATGACGTCGACCCCGGATGGCAGCGCCGAACAACCGGTGACCCCGTCCCACCAGCCATATTCGACGCCTGCATGAAACCCGCCGATCAGTCCGGAGGTGATAATCGCCAGCCCCGCCAGCGCGGTCCACACCTGTGCCGGCTTGAGCGCATAGGCGAACAACCCTGCGCCCAGCGCGGCGAAATGCGGATAGCGCTGCCACCAGCACATCTCGCACGGCGGCAGGCCAAAGCCGTATTGCGAGACATAGGCCCCGCCCAGCAGCGCTGCCGGAACCAGCACGGCCGCCAGCCGCGCTGCGCTCACCCTGTCCATCGCCAGCGCGCCCTACTTCTTCGGAATACGCAGCGCCACCGCGCTCTTGGTGGTGCGCCGCAGGGTTTCGACCGCGTAATGCAACTGGAAATCCTCGATTCCCTCTTCCTCGAGCTGCGCGGCGGTGCGCTGGAAGCGCGGATCCTCGATCCGGTCGGCTTCCATCTCCTCGTCCTTGATGCCGAGTTCGTTGATCAGGTGGCCGCGCAGGTCGCTTTCGCGGGTCTGGTACTTGACCCGCAGCGCCATGTCGGGATCCGACAGCTGCGGCACCGAAATGTCGGGCTTGATCCCGCCTTCCTGCACCGACTTGCCCGCCGGGGTGAAGTACCGCGCGGTGGTGAGCTTCAGCGCCGCATCATTGCCGAGCGGCAGCAGCGACTGGACCGATCCCTTGCCGAAACTGCGATCACCCATGATCAGGGCCCGGCGATGATCCTGCAACGCACCGGCAACGATCTCGGAAGCGGAAGCCGACCCGGCGTTGATCAGCACGATCATCGGCACGCCTTCGGCCATGTCGCCGCGATAGACGGTTTCGGCATCATACAGGATCGTCTCGCCGCGCGCGCGGCCGCGCTGGCTGACGATCCGCCCCGACGACAGGAACAGGTCCGACAGCGCCACCGATTCGTCCAGACTGCCGCCGGGATTGT
>DAIQNP010000390.1:0-2325 GCA_036788335.1 Erythrobacter sp. | reverse complement strand
GCGAACATCGCCGCCGATCCCTCGCCAACGCTGATTTTCCAGACCTCGCCTTCGGAACTGGCGACCCACAGGTTGCCGCCCGCCAGCACCGGTCCGGTCCAGAAGATCGGGCCTTCCCTGTCCTTCTCCTTCTTGAACCGCTCAAGCTGGGTGATCCACCGCGCCCGGCCCGTCGACCGCGCAATCGCCAGCAGGCGGGCATCGTCGGTCAGCGTGAAGATCCACTCGCCCGCGATCGCAGGGGTGGAGATTCCGGCGAGGTTCAATTCCCAGATGCGCTGGCCGGTGACCAGTTCATAGGCCGCCATCCGCCCGCCCTGCCCGAGCGCATAGACCCGGCCCGAATCGATGATCGGATCGGCGTCGATATCGGTGATCGAACCCACGCTGGTCGAGATATTGGTGCGCGCCAACGCGTCGGACCACAAGGTGCGGCCGTTTTCGTAACGGTAGGCAGACAGCTCCCCGCTCGAATAGCCGGCGATCACCGTGCCCTGCCCGGCAGACGGCGCGGCGACACCGAACACCCCGGCCTGCGTGGTCGAACCGGATTCGTCCCACATCAGCGCGCCGTCGGCGAGGTTCAACGAGATGATCTGGTTATCCTGTGTCATCACGAACAGCTGGCCGAAGGCGATGGTCGGCGATCCGCGCAAGGGGCCTGCGGGCGAGACCTTCCACAGCACTTCGCCGGTCTCCGCATTCAGCGCCTTGACCTCGCCCACGCCGTTGGTCGCGTAAAGCCTGCCCGCTTCGTAGCTGACGCCGCCGCCGAAGGCCGAGGGGCGGGTATCCTTGGTCATGGAATCGTCGGTGCGGGTCCACACCCGTGCGCCGGTCTTGCGGTCGAAGGCATGGACCACGCCGTCGGTGCCGCCGACATAAAGCATGGTCCCGCCGATCACCGGCGCGGCGGCGAGCCGTTCGCGGTTGCTCGATCCGGCGATCTGCGCGGTCCAGGCCTTGGCCGGGTTCTCGGCCAGCGCGAGGTGGCCGTAGGACTTGCTGGCCGATCCGCCGGGCTGCGCCCATTCGGGATTGGCCCGCGCCGGCGGCAGCACCACGCTGATCGCGGCCAGCGCCGGATCGACTTCGGTCCCCGCTTCGATGCGCGAGAGGATCGGCATTCGCTGGCCCACGGTCGGCGTCGTCTTCTCGCCGCCGCCCCCGCAGCCGGTGAGAGTTGCCGCAAGCAGACCCGCGATTATCGCCGGGCGCGCCCAAATCTGTCGCTTCATCATCCATCCGTCCAAATCATTGACCTCATTCGGCGCGCACGCAGCGTCCGCGCCCTTCCCCTCGTCATTCCTGCCCGGCGACGTCGACCCCTTCGTCCTCGAGCAGCTTGTTCACATCGTCGATCGCATCGACCCCCAGCAGGCCCGCCATCTGGCGCGAACGCGACCGCAGGGTTTCGGGCTGGGCTTCGTCCTTGGCGATGGCGGCGAATATCCGTCCCGCTTCGGCCTGGTTGCCGCTTTCCAGATGCGCCATCGCCACCAGTTCCCCGGCGCTTCCGAAGAACGGGCTGTCGGGCACGGCCAGGCCCGAAAGCTGGGCAATCACGTCGGCGGGCTTCATCGTGTCGAACTGGAGCGTGACCTTGCGGATCAGCGCCACATCGCGCAGCGCGGCGGGCGCTTCGGTGTCAGCGATGATCGCGGCGTAAAGCTCGGTCGCTCTGGCGGTCTGGTCCTGTTCCAGCGCGGCGCCGGCTTGCAGGAAGCGGGCGGCGGTGCGCGCACCGGGCGTTCCGTCGGCCAGCAGCGTTTCCGCCCGTTCGCTCGCGGTGTCGAAATCGCGCTGGTCGGCATGGTCCAGCCCGGTGATCAGCGTTTCGGACTGCTGTTCGAGCGCGCTTTCCTGCGTGCTGTCGTACCACATATAGGCCACAAGCCCGGCGATCAGCAGGATGATACCGGCCAGCACGGCAATGCCGTAACGCTGGATGAAGGCAAGCGCATCGTCCTGCCGCACGGCATCATCGATCTCGCGGATCAGCACGTCGTCTTCGGCTGCGGCCTTCTTGGTCGAAGGCAGGTTCGTCGAAGGGGTGTTGGTCGGGTTAAGCGCCACCGGGCCGTGTATCCTCGTTCAGAATTGGGCTTGCACCGCGCCACGCGACGCGACGGCGCTCTTTAGGCAGGTGCTGCCCCTTCCGCAATGGCGCGCGCATTCCTGCGCAATTGCGGAAGGGGCGACCGATTGCCGCGCAGCGCTTGAACCGGGGATGAAGCAGCAAACGATCAGATCGCCCGGCCCAGCGCCGCAGAATAGGCGGCGCGGTAAGCATCCACCATCCCGGCACGGTCAAACTGCGCGGCA
>DAIQNP010000389.1:0-2359 GCA_036788335.1 Erythrobacter sp. | reverse complement strand
ATACGGCCGCGGTCGGGCAGGCGATTGCCAATGCCACCACGATGGCGCTGCTCGATACCAATGCCAGCAACCTTCGGATCACCACCTACGACACTTCGACCGGCATTTCGGCGGCGGCGCGGCAGGCTGTAGCGGACGGCAACAAGCTGATCCTAGGCCCGCTGATGGCCGATGCGGTGCCTGCGGTGCAATCGGTCGCGCGCGCAGCGGGTGTCCCCGCGATTGCCTTTTCCAACGATACCAGCGCCGCCAGCCCCGATGTCTTCGTGATGGGCCACATTCCTGAACAATCGATCCGCCGCTCGGTCGAGTTTGCCCGCGCACGCGGCGATACGCGGTTTGCCGCGCTGTTGCCCGAAGGCGATTACGGCCAGCGGTCGCTGTCTGCCATGCAGAACGCCTTGCGCGATTACGGCGGCAATCTGGTGGCGCGCGAAAGCTATGCCCGCGGCAACACCTCGGTCGTCGGGGCGGCCCAGCGGCTGCGCGCAGCCGGCGGCTATGACAGCGTGCTGATTGCCGACAGCGTGCGCCTCGCGATCGAGGCTGCGGACGAATTGCAGCGCGGCAACGCCCGCACCCGTATCCTCGGGACGGAGCTGTGGAGCGGAGAATCGCTTCTGACCCGCGCAGGATCGATGAACGGCGCGCTGTTCTCGGCCGTGTCGGACAATCGCTTCAAGCGGTTTGCCGACAGTTATGAGACCCGCTTCGGGGCCAGGCCCTACCGGATCGCCACGCTTGGCTATGATTCGGTGCTGCTGGTGCTGCGGGTGGCGCGCGACTGGAAAGTCGGCTCGGCCTTTCCCAAGGGTCAGTTGTACGATGCGGGAGGATTTCTGGGGGTGGACGGCCCGTTCCGCTTTGCCCGCAACGGCGTGGTCGAACGTGCGCTGGAAGTGCGCGAAGTGCGCGATGGCGAGGTGACCGCGGTCGATCCGGCTCCCACCGGCTTCCCGCGATGAGCAGAATCAGGGCTGGCTGAGCAAAACCGGGTTCGCCCTGCTTGTGAGTGGTGTGCGCAGGGGCCTATAGCCGTGCGCATGCCCGACACCACGCCCGACGACCTCTTCGCCAACACCCCGACTTCGAGCGGGGATTACAACGCCTCGGCGATCGAGGTGCTCGAAGGGTTGGAGCCCGTCCGCCGACGGCCCGGCATGTATATCGGCGGGACCGACGATCGCGCGCTGCACCACCTTGCCGCCGAAGTGCTCGACAACGCGATGGACGAGGCCGTGGCAGGCCACGCCACCCGGATCGAGATGCGGCTGGAAGAGGGCGAGCCGGGCACCGCCGGTCGGCTGGTGGTCGCCGACAACGGGCGCGGTATTCCGGTCGATGAACATCCCAAGTTTCCCGGGAAGTCGACGCTGGAAGTGATCCTGTCGACGCTGCATTCAGGCGGCAAGTTCTCCGGCAAGGCCTATGCTACCAGCGGCGGCCTCCACGGTGTCGGTGTCAGCGTGGTGAACGCGCTGTCGATCAACACCCGCGTCGAGGTTGCGCGCGACAAGCAGCTTTATGCGCAGGAATTCTCTCGCGGGATCACCCAGGGCACAATCGAGAACCTCGGCCCCACGCCCAATCGGCGCGGCACCACGGTTGCCTTCACCCCCGACCCGGAAATTTTCGGCGAACGCAAGTTCAGCCCCAAGCGCTTGTTCAAGCTGGCCCGCTCCAAAGCCTATCTGTTCGCGGGCGTGGAGATCCGGTGGAAATGCGCTGCCAGCCTCACCAGTGATGACGTCCCGGCCGAAGCGACGTTCAAGTTCCCCGGCGGGCTGGCCGATCACCTGGCCGAACAGGTCGGCTCACGCGAATGCGTCACCGCGCAGCCCTTTACCGGCACGCAGGACTTCCCGCTGGTGAACGGCGAAGGACAGGGCCGGGCCGAATGGGCGATCGCCTGGCCGCTCTATTCCGACGGATCGTTCAGCTGGTATTGCAACACCGTGCCGACGCCCGATGGCGGCACCCACGAACAGGGCCTGCGCACCGCGCTGACGCGGGGCTTGCGCGCATTCGGTGAGCTGGTCGGCGCCAAGAAAGCCAAGGACCTCACCGCCGATGACGTGATGACCGGGGCAGAAGTGATGCTGTCCGTCTTCATTCGCGATCCGCAATTCCAGTCGCAAACCAAGGACCGGCTGACCTCGCCCGAGGCAGCGCGCTTGGTCGAGAACGCGGTGCGCGACCATTTCGACCACTTCCTCACCGATAACATGGAGCGCGGCAAGGCGCTGCTCGGCGAGGTGATGGAGCGGATGGACGAGCGCCTGAAGCGCAAGCAGGAACGCGAAATCAAGCGCAAGACCGCGACCAACGCCAAGAAGCTGCGTCTGCCGGGCAAGCTGAC
>DAIQNP010000388.1:0-2363 GCA_036788335.1 Erythrobacter sp. | reverse complement strand
CCCAGCCGCGCGAACAGGTCGGTGATGCCGCGCCGCACCAGCGGCTCGCCTCCGGTAATGCGCAGCCTGGTCACCCCGCGCGCGATGAAGCCTGTGGCAACCGTCTCGAGCTCTTCCAGCGTCAGCACCTCCGCCTTGGGCAGGAAGGTCATGCGTTCGGGCATGCAGTATCCGCAGCGCAGGTCGCAACGGTCGGTCACCGACAGGCGCAGATAAGTGATGCGGCGGTGGAAGCTGTCAATCAGCGGAAGGGGCGCGGGCGCGGTTGCAGGCGACGGATCGGCCGATTGCAGCCGGTCGGGACGGCGTAGGGCAATAGGCAGGGCAAGGGGAGTCGCATCATTCATGGCAGGCAAGATACTGCCCCGTCACCCCCGGCGCATCTGCCAAAAATCGCAAGGCCTCCGCCCGCCCCGCGCTTGCCTCGCCCGCGACCACATTCACCCGCTTGGGCGCCGCCTCACGCGCCAGGTCGCGGGCCAGCGCCAGCCGCCAGTCGCGGTGATCGTGCGCTGCAGGGAGCAGGATGATAGCCAGCGCGGTGCAATCGGGCGCGGCCAGCACGGCACGCGCGGCCTCCAGATGGAACGCCATGAACGCGCCCGCCGCATCCAGCGGATTGTCGGGCAGAAATCCGGTTTCCAACTGGCGCATCACGCGCTCACCGTCCGGCGCCGATCGGGCGCTCGCGATGCAGGGTGATGCCGATCTTCTCGTTCGCTTCGGCGATCGCCAGCTTGACGATCCGGACCGTCACCGCCTCGACGCGGGCATCCTGCACGAACAGGGTTTCGCAGATATGATCCGCCACTGCCTCAATCAGCTTGAAGTGCACGCCTTCGGGCAGGCCGCCGGTGGCCGCGAACTTGAGGTCCATGTAGTTCTTCGATGCATCGAGCGGGGTATCGGGGTCGTAGCGATCCGCCACGGCGTAGCGCGCCGCGATCGAGATGCGCAGCGGCTGCGGCTGGCCGGTTTCCTCGGAGTAGATGCCGGTCAGGACATCGGTTTCGAGATCGGCGACTTCGAGGGTGAGCGAATCGGTCATCTGCGCGCCTTAGCCGGGATTGGACCAGCGCGCGAAGATCGCGGTGGGCAGAAGGCGGCTGCCCTCGCCCTCCTCGCGCACGGCAAGGTCGCCGTGTTCGATCTGGCCGGGCAGGTGGGCCAAAGCCTCTTGCAACAAGCCGGCGATGGCAAGGCTGCTCATCCGCACGGCATAGACGGTGAGGAACATGAAGCGGCTGTTCGCGTCGAGCAGCTTGGCACAATCGGCGACCAGCCCCGGAAGGTGGTCTGCGAGCCGCCACACCTCACCATCCGGCCCGCGCCCGAACTTGGGCGGATCGAGGATGATCCCATCATAGCGCCGCTCGCGCCGCAACTCGCGCGCGGCGAACTTTGCGGCATCGTCCACCAGCCAGCGGATCGGGCGGTCCGCCATGCCGGACAATGCGGCATTCTCGCGCGCCTGCGCGAGGGATTTCTTCGAGGCATCGACATGCGCGACCTTGCCATGCCGCGACAGCGCGAGGCTGCCGAGGCCGGTGTAGCCGAACAGGTTGAGCGTTTCCGCCTCGCTCACCCCCTCAAGCTGCCTTCGCATCCACTCCCACACCGGGGCCATGTCGGGGAAAAATTGCAGGTGCCGGAACGGGGTCGGCCGGGCGGTGAAGCGCACGTCGTCCCACGCCAGCGGCCAGCCCTCCTCAGGCACCGCCTCGGCGAACTGCCAGCGCCCGCCGCCGTCCTCGTCCGATCCGGGAATGAATTCGCCCGCTGCGGGCCATTCTCCGAAGCGCGGTTGCCACATCGCCTGCGGTTCGGGGCGGATGAAGGCGTGCGGGCCGAAGGCCTCCCACTTGCGCCCTGCCCCGCTGTCGAGCAGGCGGTAGGAGTCCCACCCGGTGCATTCCATCACCAGCGGTTGCTGGAAGAGGTCAGCCATTACGCCTTGGAGCCCGCAGCGTGCTCCAGCACATAATCGCGGGCAGTGGCGTAATCTCCGGCCAGATCGACGCAGGCTTCCTCGCGCCCGAACAGATCGCCGACTCGCGCAGGCAGCGAGGGGCGCACGCCGATCGCGCGTTCGACCGCATCGTTGAACTTGGCGGGATGCGCGGTGGCGAGCGTGACCAGCGGAACATCCGGCCCAACTCCACCTGCGGCGACGACAGCCTGTGCGGCGTGGAGGCCGACACCGGTGTGCGGGTCGATCACCTGCCCGGCCTGCTGGAACGCCCACTGCATCGCGCGGGCGGTTTCCACCTGATCGGCGCGCGCGCTGGTGAACAGCGTCGATGCCGCGTCGCGCTGGGCATTGGTGAGCTGCATCGCCTTGCTCGCTTCGAAGGCGTGCATCT
>DAIQNP010000387.1:0-2365 GCA_036788335.1 Erythrobacter sp. | reverse complement strand
GACGCGGGCGAAAACCACCGTACCGACCGGCTTCAAGGCGGTTCCTCCACCCGGCCCGGCCACGCCGCTGATCGCGACCGCGACATCGGCGTTGGACCGGTCGAGCGCACCCTTTGCCATTGCCCAGGCGCAGGCGATTGAGACCGCACCGAAGGTGTCGATGATATCGCGGGCGACCCCCAGCATCTCCATCTTGGCTTCGTTCGAATAGGTCACAAAGCCCCGATCAAGCACCGCCGAAGACCCGGCAATCTCGGTCAATGCGGCGGCAACGAGCCCGCCGGTGCAGCTTTCGGCGAGCGCGACCTTGCGCCCGGCAGCGGTGTTCTGTTCCACCACTTGGGCCGCAAGCTCGGCAATATCGTCGGGAAGGAGAGAGAAGCTCATGGCCGGCCTACTTGCGCAAGCGCGCGGTGGGAGCCGGGCAGATCGTGAGGCGCTTGAGTTCGGCGATATCGGCGACAAAGCTGGCGAGCCCGGCGACATTCTCGGTCGGCAGCGGGCTCAGCAATTCCATCCCGCGCTCGATCCGGTTGCAATTGTCGGGGGTGATCTCGCCTGCGATCATCTGGCCGACCAGCCCGTCAACCAATGGGCGCAGGTTGGCTTCGGGCAGGGCGGCGATCATCGCGTTGATATCGAACTCCGACCGGGCCGAGGTTTCTGCGCCATTCTGCTGCGCCATGAACACCTTCAGCACCCTCAGCGCGCCGGGCCAGGAGGCGCCCTGCCGTTGGCGGAAAGCAGAGATGAAGCGGTCGCCCCTGGTTGCCACGAAGCCATCGCTGGCGAACTGGCTGACGCAGGCATTGCGCGCCGCGTCATAGGCGATCGGCAGGACATAGACGACCGAGTCGCCGAGGTCCGCCGGGGCAACGCAGGCCTGCTGCTGGGCCTGCGCGGCTTGGGCGCTGGCAAGTGCGGACAGGCCCACCAGGGGGGCGAGAAACGAGCGGGTCATGAAACCTCCTGCGTGATGGCGACGAGCATGATGACGGCCTGCGCGGCGATGCCTTCGCCGCGGCCGGTGAAGCCGAGTTTCTCGGTGGTGGTGGCCTTGATGCTGACGGCATCCTCGGCCAGCCCCATGATCTGCGAAACCTGCGCGCGCATCGCCGGGCGGTGCGGGCCGACCTTGGGCGCTTCGCAGATCAGCGTCAGGTCGACATTGCCGATGGCGTAACCCGCATCGCGCGCCAACCCCACCGCATGTTCGAGAAACCGCGCCGACCTTGCCCCGCGCCATTGCGGGTCACTGGGCGGAAAATGCGTGCCGATATCGCCCGCGCCAATCGCGCCAAGCACCGCATCGGTAATGGCATGAAGCGCAACATCGGCGTCAGAATGACCCGCAAGCCCCTTGTCATGCGGGATCTGCACTCCGCACAGCCACAGTTCCTCGCCGACCTCGAGCCGGTGGACATCGAACCCCTGGCCGATGCGGAATGCAGGTGCAGTCATGGCGTTGTCGAAATCCTCGGCAAAGGTAATCTTCTTCAGTCGTTCGTCACCATCGACCAGCGCGACTGAACCTGAGCTTGCGGTAAGCACCTGTGCATCGTCGCCCGCATCGGTCGCGCCGCTCCATTGCCGGTGCGCCGCCAGGATGGCATCGAAGCGGAAGGCCTGCGGGGTCTGCACCCGGCGCAGCGTCTCGCGCAGCGCCTTGCCGGCCATCGTCCCGTCTTCGCCCGCCAACGCGAGGCTGTCGACCACCGGCAGCACCGGGATCGCGCCCGGATGATTATCCAGCGCAGACAGCAACCGTTCGATCACCGCGCGCGGAAGGTCCGGCCGCGCCGCATCATGGATCAGCACCTTGGCCGGGTCACCCTGTGCGAGGGCTTCGAGACCGTTGCGCACTGAATCCTGCCGGGTGACGCCGCCGGGAACGAAGCGGCACTGGTCCAGCCCAGCCAGTGCCGTGCGCGCCGCGTCTTCGGTATCGGGTGCGATCACCACCACCAGCGGGTCGGCTCCGGCAGCGGCCAGCGTCTCGGCCGAATGACGCACCAGCGGCTTGCCGCGCCAGATACGGAACTGTTTGGGAGCCTCGCCGCCTGCGCGCAGGCCTTTGCCCGCAGCAACGATGATCGCGGCAAAAGCGGGGATCGCGGCAAGGGCGGGGAGGGGGGTTGGGCGTGCCATTGCGGGGCTTCGCTTAGGGTCTGGACGGCTTCAGTGCAATCCACTAAGCGATGCCCAAATTTTAGGCAATTTCTGCGATGGCGAACCTTCCCACACCCCCGGCGATCAAGCCGGTCCGCATTGGCTTTGTCACCGTGGCCGAGCCGGTGGTGCTCGCCCCGATGACAGGGGTGACCGACATGCCGTTCCGCACGCTGGTGCGGCGCTATGGCTCGGG
>DAIQNP010000386.1:0-2370 GCA_036788335.1 Erythrobacter sp. | reverse complement strand
CTAGCCCACCTTGTGCGTGTGATGTGATGAAAAGATAATCAGCGCCCCGATCAGTGAGGAGCGCAGCCTCCTCACTAAAAACGGTAATAGCTATCGTCTCAAGAAATCCGCCAGTCCCTGCATCGCCGCAGTCATGTCTGCCGATGCCGAGCAAAATTAATCCCTTGCCGTTGATTCCCATATGGACAAAATCAACAGAAGCTGGCCCCCGACGTCGATTTGATAGAAGGCCCCGATCGGAGCCCTTCTAACGAACAACATCGCCTCATCGGAAATGGCTTGGCATTACGCAGCCACGCTGGCGTAGAATCCGACCTCTTTGACAGTGAAATTCGCTTCGCCGTTCAAATCGATCGACGCCGGTTCGTCATACGATTGCCTCGTTTACACCAACGGCCTAGATGCCCGTATAATTCTTTGGCTTTCAATCGGATTCCCCATGCTGTCCTCATTTGAATGGATGATCGCCAAGCGTTACCTCTGGCCTGGCAAGGGCGAGGCGTTCATTGCGCTTGTCGCCGGGATATCGGTGGGCGTCGTCATGCTCGCGGTCGCGATGCTGATGATCGTGATGAGCGTGATGAACGGCTTCCGCGCCGAACTGCTCGACAAGATCGTGGGGCTGAACGGCCATGCCGTCGTGCAGGCCTATGGGGGGCGGATCAACGACTGGGAAAGTGTGCTTGAGAAGGTCAGGGCAACTCCCGGTGTCGTCGAAACATCGCCGCTGATCCAACAGCCGCTGCTTATCAGCTTTGGCGGACGGGTCGAAGCTGTGTTTGTGCGCGGGCAGACCGATGAGGATATTGCGGACCTCGGCGACAAGGTCGTGCTGGGGGACATGCGCAACCTGTATGAACCTTCGGCGCAAGGCGGCGCGGGCCGGGTCGCAATCGGCACGCGTCTGGCGCAGAATATCGGCGCGCGAGTGGGCGATATCATCACCATCATCAATCCGGAGGGGCGCACGACGCCGTTCGGCACCTCGATTCGTCAGGTCGGCTACGAAGTGGGCGCGATTTTTGAGATCGGTATCTATGAGTATGACGAGAAATCCATAGTCCTGCCGATCGCGGACGCGCAGACCCTGCTGTTGATGGGCGATTCCATCAATATGATCGAAGTCACCGTGGAGGATCCCGATCAGGTGGGCGAGATTCTTGAGCCTGTGAAGCAGCAATTGGCAGGGCGGGCAGTGATCGCTGACTGGAAGACGATGAATTCCGCGCTGTTCGAAGCTTTGCAGGTCGAGCGCGTAGCGATGTTCTTCGCCCTGAGTTTCATGGTGCTGGTCGCCGCCTTCAACATCCTGTCCAGCCTCGTTATGCTGGTGCGCGCCAAGACCCGCGACATTGCGATCATGCGCACGATGGGCGCGACCCGGCGCAGCCTACTTAAGATCTTCGTGACCACCGGCAGCACGGTCGGCGCGATCGGGACAGTGGCAGGATTGGTGCTGGGATCAATCGTGCTGTTTTTCCGCGAACAGATTGTCGATTTCATCTCCTTTACCACCGGGCAGGAGATCTGGGACCCTGAAGTGCGGTTCCTCAGCACCCTGCCGTCGCGCACCGATCCGTGGGAAATCGCCGGGATCGTCACGCTGGCGCTGGTGATGAGCTTCCTGGCGACGCTCTATCCGGCCTTGAAGGCTGCCAATACCGATCCGGTGCAGGTGCTGCGTTATGAATAGTGGTGCCCCAATCGTCTCGCTCAAGGGGCTGAAGCGTTCGTTCGAACAGGGCGGGCAGCGGATCGACGTGCTGCGCGGGGTCGATCTCGACATCATGCCGGGTGAAATCGTAGCGCTGCTCGGCCCGTCGGGTTCTGGCAAATCGACGATGCTGCAAGCGGTCGGCCTGCTCGAAGGCGGGTTCGAAGGATCGATCAGCGTGGCGGGCGAGCGTGCCGAAGACCTCGCCAGCGATCAGCGCACCCGGCTGCGGCGCGAGCATCTGGGCTTCGTCTACCAGTTCCACCACCTGCTGCCCGATTTCGACGCGCGCGAAAATGTGGTGATGCCGCAGATTATCCTAGGCCGCCCCCGCGCCGAGTGCGAAGAGCGCGCTGATAGCCTGCTCACCAGCCTCGGCCTCGGCGCACGGCTGACCCACCGGCCCAGCCAGCTTTCGGGCGGCGAACAGCAGCGTGTTGCCGTTGCCCGCGCACTCGCCAACCGGCCCACGCTGGTGCTTGCGGATGAGCCGACCGGAAATCTTGACGAAGCCACCGCCGACAACGTGCTGGCCGAGTTCCTCGTTCTAGTGCGCGGCGAAGGCAGCGCTGCACTGGTCGCGACCCATAACGAGCGGATTGCCGCACGGATGGATCGGGTGGTGCGGCTCAGCGAGGGTCTGCTGCACGAACCTT
>DAIQNP010000385.1:0-2379 GCA_036788335.1 Erythrobacter sp. | reverse complement strand
CAACTTCGTCGGCCGGCAGGGTCCGGGCGCGCGCACGCATCTTGTCTCGCCCGCGATGGCGGCTGCTGCCGCAGTCGCCGGTCGGCTCGCCGACGTGCGCGAGCTGGTGTGACAGCAAGGCCTTGAAACCCGCCCGCGTCGGGCGCATGGAACCATGATGACCGACAAGAAACCCCCCAAGAAAAGCTCCGGCAATGCGGCCGCCTACGGCGCTGCGGCGATCGGTTCGGCGGCGGTGGCAGCGGCCCTGCTCTATGCCGGGCGGCGCTTCACCAAGAAGAAGCCGAACGAGCCGACCCAGCCCGGCCCGATCCCTTCGGGTGAGCCGCCCGAGACCGACTGAGGAGCCGCGCCGCGATGGAACCCCTTGCTATGGTGGAGGGCCGCGCCATTCCGCTCGGCCTCAAGAATGTCGATACCGACATCATCATCCCGGCCGTCTGGCTCAAGACCATTAGCCGCGAAGGTCTGGGACGCGGGGCGTTCGAGACGATCCGGGCGGAGCCGGGCAACGTGTTCGACGATCCGGCCTATGCCGGCGCGCCGATCCTGATCGCTGGCGACAATTTCGGCTGCGGGTCGAGCCGCGAACACGCCGCCTGGGCGCTCGATGATCTCGGCATCAAGGTGGTGATCGCACCCAGCTTCTCCGACATCTTTTCGGGCAATGCGGTCAAGAACGGCATCCTGCCCGTGGTCCTGCCGCAAGCCGCGATCGACCGGCTGATGGATGTCGCCCGCGCGGGCGATCCGATCACGGTCGATCTCGAAACCCAGACCGTGACCACGCCGTTCCAGGACCGCTTCGCCTTCACGCTCGATCCGTTCCGCCGCCATTGTCTGCTGAACGGGCTCGACGAGATCGGGTTGACGCTCGCCCGGCAGGAGGCGATCGGCGCGTTCGAGGCGCAACGCGGCAACGGGCAGCCGTGGCTGATGCGCGGCACCGCGATCTGACAACAATCTGTTCGGGAGAACACATCATGAAAGCCATTCGCACCCACGCTATCGGTGGGCCGGACACCCTGACCCTCGACGAGATCGACGCCCCGGTGGCCGGTCCGGGTGAGGTGCTGGTGGCGGTCAAGGCCTGCGCGATCAACTATCCCGATACGCTGATGATCCGCGACATGTACCAGTTCAAGCCGCAGCGCCCCTATGCCCCTGGCGGCGAGATTGCCGGCGTGGTCGAAGCGATCGGCGAAGGGGTGGAAGGTTACAGCGTGGGCGACCGGGTGATGGCCGGGATCGGCAATGGCGGACTTGCGGAAAAGGTCGCCGTAGCGGCGGGCCGGATGTTCCCCATCCCTGACGGCGTGCCGTTCGAAAAGGCCGCCAGCCTGCTGATGACCTATGGCACCACCATCCACGGGTTGAAGGATCGCGGGCATATCAAGGAAGGCGATACCGTGCTGATCCTCGGCGCTGCGGGCGGTGTCGGCCTGTCGGCGGTGGAACTGGCCAAGGCCTTCGGCGCGCGTGTGGTCGCGGCGGTCTCCTCGGAAGCGAAGGGCGAAGTCGCGCGCAACGCCGGCGCGGACGAAGTGGTGATCTACCCGCGCGAGGCGATGGACAAGGACGCTTCCAAGGCGCTGGCCGAAGCTTTCAAGGCGGCGTGCGGGCCACTGGGCGCCAATATCGTCTATGACATCGTCGGCGGGCAGTATTCCGAACCGGCCCTGCGCGCCATCGCCTGGGAAGGCCGGTTCCTGGTGGTCGGCTTTCCCGCCGGGATCGCCAAGATGCCCTTGAACCTCACCCTTCTGAAAAGCTGCGACATCTGCGGCGTGTTCTGGGGTGCCTTCACCGCGCGCGAACCGCTCGCCTTCCGGGCGCAGGTGGACGAATTGTTCGCGCTGATGCAGGCAGGCACGATCGACCCTCTGGTCAGCGAGACCTTCCCGCTCGACCGCGCGGGCGAGGCGATCGCCAAGCTCGAAGCGCGCGAGGCGGTGGGCAAGCTGGTCGTCACGATCGGGTGAACCCATCGGGTGATCAGGCACCTTGGCGCTTGATGCCCTGCGCCGGGGGCTTTATCGCAAGGCACGAAGCGTTTTTGCGCAAAGGGACCAACATGACCGATTTCAAGGACCGTGAACGCGCGGAAGAAGCCAAGTTCGCGTTCGACGGGGAAACCGCCTTCCGCATTGCCGCGCGCCGCAACCGGCTGCTGGGCGAATGGGCCGCGGGCCGGATGAACCTGACGCCCGAGGAAACCGACGCCTATCGCAAGGCGGTGGTGCAGGCCGATTTCGAGGAAGCGGGCGACGAGGACGTGATCCGCAAGCTGCTGGGCGACCTGACCGCCGCCGGGAGCGAGGTGACCGAAGCCGACATCCGCGCCAAGCTTGAGGAAATGACGATCGAGGCACGCCGCCA
>DAIQNP010000384.1:0-2388 GCA_036788335.1 Erythrobacter sp. | reverse complement strand
ATCGCTCTGGCGCTGGGCGAGCCGGTGTGGCCGGGGGATTGGACGCCGGTGATCGGGTTGTTCATCGTTAGCCAGTTGATCGGGCAGGGGCTGATGGTATTCGCGCTCCGCTATTTCTCGACGCTGGTGATCGGGTTGGCGCTGCTGACCCAGCCTGCGGTCGCCTCGCTCTATGGCTGGCTGCAATTCGGCGAAGTGTTGTCGCCGCTCGATCTTGTGGGCATGATGCTTGTCGGAGCGGCGCTGGCGGTGTCGCGCGCGCGCATTAACTAAGGCGCTAAGAACCGCTCGAATTCGGTCAGACGCTGTTCGACCAGCGCAAGGTCCGGCCCCTTTAGCACCAGCCGGGCCTGTTCGCCCAGCAGATGACCATGTGTCCGCAACACCCCGCGCCGGGCCATGTCGGTGATCGGCTCGGCAGCATTTTCCAGCACGTCCAGCATCACCTGCGCCGCGATCGGGCTGGCGGCGGCACCGCTGCGGATCCCGCCAAAGCCGCGCTGCATGAAATGTTCGAAATCGTCGGCGCAGGGCAGAACCGGGCAGTCTTGCGGCTTGCCCTTGCAGACATTGCGTCTCAGGTCGCGCCGCGCAATTTCCGATGTCGCTGCGCCCAGCCAGTGCAGCGCATTGATCGCTGTGAAGGGATCATTGATGCCGGGCGACAAGGCCCTGAGCGCAATTTCCACCAGTTCATCGATCAGGAATTGTGGGTCTTGTTCTGGGGTACTAACCGGGCCGAAGGTAAAGCAATCGCGGATGGTGGTTGCGATCGCCTCGGGCTCCGCCCCCTCGACATCGAGCAATGGCAGTCCGCGATGGACGAAATCGCCAGTGCGCACACGCAACGACAGCACGCAGTTCTTTTCCCGCGCGATCCGTTCAAGCTCTGTGAAGTCGATCAGTTGGACATAACCCGGCACCCATGCGTGGAGCGGCGCCCCGCCGCGCGATGGCTCAGGCTCGCGATAGGTGCCCTCCTCGAGATAGATTTTGCGGATCGTTTGCAGCAACCGGTGGCCGATCCCTTCGAGCACGATGTTGATGCGGATCGACGACGGGATGTGGTTGAGAAAATAAACCAGCACCGCCACGCATAGCCCCATCAGCAGATAGGCCACCACCAGCGATGCCTGCGGCACAAAGCCCGCGCCTGCGGAACCGGCGGTCTCCTCGGCAACGCGCACGGCGCGCATTACCACAAGCGCATAGACAAAGGTGCCGATCAGCGTGGCGAGGCTGAACTGGTTGCCGCGATCCTCCATGAAATTGGTCAGCAGGCGCGGGCCGTAATTGCCGCTGGCATAGGCGACCGCGGCAATAGTGATCGAAAACACCGTGGCCGCGACCCCGATCATGCTGCCCGCCATCACCGACAGGATGGTGAGCGAGCCTTCGGGCCGCGCCGCGACGAACCATTCGGCTTCGACCAAAGGCTGCGCAAAGCCGCGCACATCGACCCAGATCATCGTGATGGCCAGCACCATCCCGACGATCGAAAACAGCGCCGGATAGAACCAGTAATTGGCGTTGAGACGCGCCCAGAGGAAGCGGATGTCAGCGGTCATGGAAAAAGAACGCATGAGGGCGGGGAAGGGGTGCGGGATTGGTCATGCACTGCGTCATATCTCGCCGTTGTCGGTGGGGCTGACCATGAAAAACAGCCTTGCCATTGGCGCTCTTGGGCTAGTCCATGTCCCAGAGAAACAGGTCTATCGCGCATTTGCGGCACTTGAAATGATAAGCGGATGGGCGACGGCTAGTATCAGCTCCGCCGAAAAGCTGGTCGAAGGTTGTGTGGTCGTTGACCAAGTCAAAGTGCGCCTTCGCATCGTCGCTGGCATTGCTGATCGCTTCGTCTGTCGCATCGCCCTGAAAGATGCCGCCATCGCCGCAATGGAACGCCCAGAGATTGCCTTGCCATGATGAATAGCCCGGCGTGCGATGCAGCAACTCGTCGATGACAGATTGCGGTGCCTTGGCCGCTTCCGCGTTGATCACCTGGCCTTCGAACGTCACGACAATGTCGTTAAAGGAGCCCTGGTACGTCGCGGCTGCCGAGCCGTCCGCGATGCAGTGCGGGCATAGGTCGACCTCGCGCGCGGTGGTGTAGAACGGGCCGGTGTAGAGATGGCCGCGGCGCTGCCCGCAGCAGTCGCAGACCTCGTCGCTGGTCTTTACCACCGCCTCAAGCGCGCCCCGAGTGAAGTAAGCGAATTCGGGCAATTTGGGGTCGCTGGGCGGAGGCGGTGCGGTTCGCCGCAGCTGCTCCTTGGCTTCGCTCTCGGGTGTGATTGGCACCCTGAACAGTCGTGGAAACTTCATGGGTTCAGTCCCCGCTGAAGTGCACCTTTCCCAAGTCCCCCATGCCCACAGTCCCGCTCGCCA
>DAIQNP010000383.1:0-2390 GCA_036788335.1 Erythrobacter sp. | reverse complement strand
CGAGGCGGCAGATCGGGCCTTTGGCAATGTCAGCCGCGTCGAGGATGGCGCATTGCGAGGTGCCGGTGTTCTCGTCGATCAGGAAGGTGACGAGATAGCCATCGTCCTCCGCGAGTCCTTGTTGGCCTGCCGCTGCGCTACTTGACGCCGGCTTGCGCGGCACCATCGGGCTTTCGCTGGCATAGACGCCTTCGGGCAGGCGGTAGACCTGTTCCTCGCCGGTTTCGGTATCGTGGCGGACATAGCCGTTGAACAGGAACCAGCCGGGCCGGGTGGTGGTGGACCATACGTAGCGGCTCTTGTGCATGGCAAAACGCGGGTTGATCATCCCGAATTCGACGATGCAGTCCGATAGCCGTTCTTCGCGGGTTTCGCCGGTCACAAGGTTGAAGCGCCAGCGATGGAGGCGCGACTGAAAGCTGTGTTCGTCGACGTAAGCCATCATGTGGCTGTAACGGCCCATCTCCTCGATCGGATCGGGCATGGGCCTAGCCTGATGATAGCCTTCGAGGATGACTTCGTCGCCCTCTTCCCAGGCGTTGGTCCAGTGGAGGACATAGGTCGGCGCGGCTTCGAACCAGCGGATGTCCTCGGGCTGACCGTGGCGGGGGATCAGGGCAAAGCGGGTGGGGATGCCTTCGTGCATGCGCGCGGCGTGGATGTCGCGGCGCAGCAGTTCTGCGTCCCAGAACAGCGGCATGTCGTTGAGGATCGACCAGTTCGGCGTGATCGCCATGTCATGCGGCAGGCGCGGGCCGGGTAGCGGCACGGGGACGTAATGAACAAGCGTTCCCGTGCGGTCGACTACGCCGTAATGCATGAAAGGCGCATATTTGGAGTAGTTGAAGAACATCAGCTCGCCGGTCGTCTCGTCGACCTTGGGGTGGGCCGAAATGCCGTCGAGCGGCACCCACGGCGCCTTGCCGCGGCTGGCGAGCGTCACCGGATCGAGCATCCACGCCTCGCCGCACTGGTAGAGGGTGGCGTAGGCCGTGCCCGCGTGGACGATGATGTCGGTCGAGCCGGTATCCTTCAGCCCGCCATGCGCGCCGAAGCCGGGGCGTCTCGACGTGCCCGCCGGGTCCATCAGCCCGCCCCACAGCGATTGCCCCGCGATCTGCTCCGCTTCGAAACAATGGGTGCGCACGAAGCGGTTGCGGTAGCTGGCTGTGCCACCGCTGATACTCACCTGGTGGATCATTGCATCGCCATCGAAAGGGTGATGGCGACCGAGCGGCTGGTGCACCTGGTTCTCGGTGTTGCGCAGGTAGATGCCGTCGATGTCGGGCGGGATTTCCCCTTCGATCACCGGCAGTTCGGCAACGTCGACTTCCTCGTGCAAGGGCGTCCACGGCCCCGTCAGATAGGGGTGGTTGGACGGTTCGAGGCTCGCCTTCACCGGCGGGTGGCGCGTGATCTGCATGGCTTCTCTCCCGACCGCAAGACTAGCAAGCGGCGGCGTGGTGGCAAGGGGTTAAGCCGAACACACCGGCGCACCCAAAATTGATCCCGATCAAGGCAGGACGGCGCCGACTGCCCCATTCTGGCCCGCATCAAAGGGAGACACCGCGATGAAATCGATCCTGCTGCACATCGACCACGACCCCTGCATGGAAGCCCGCCTACAAGTCGCGCTCGACATTGCGCGGGCTGCCAATGGCCACATCACCTGCCTGCAAGCCGTCAGCTACGAGGTGTTCGCGCCGGGCGATTTCTACGGCTCGGCGATTGCTGCCTCGATGCCGGTGATCAAGGAGAACGCCGAAAAGCTGCGCGCCGAAATCGAAGCCGATCTGGCCAACGAAGGCGTGCCTTATGACTGGCGGTTCCTCTACGGGATGGCCGATCACCGCTTGCTGGAGCTTTCCGCGCTGTCCGACATCGTGATCGTCGGGCCGAGCGACGTGGGCGAGAGCGGCGGGCGCGGACCGTCGGCAATGGTCGGCGGGCTGGTGCTCAAGGCCCGGGCGCCGGTGCTGGTGGTGCCGGGCGATGCCAGGGCTTTCGACATCGGCGCGCCGGTGCTGGTCGCGTGGAACGGATCGTCCGAAGCGGCGCACGCATTGCGCGCGGCGGTGCCGTTGCTGGCGTGCTCTGCCAAGGTCACGCTCGCCAGTATTGCCGAGATCAACGACAAGCAGCGTTTCGACTTCCCTCCGATCGAAGGCGCGCAATATCTCAGCCGCCACGGGATCGACTGCGAGATCGTCGAGATCCCGCGCGGCGAGGCCAAGATCGCCGACACGCTGTTTTCTGCGGCGCAAATGCGCGGCTGCGGGCTGATGGTGATGGGCGCCTATGGCCATTCGCGGCTGGCCGAACTGCTGTTCGGCGGAGTGACGCGGCGGGTGCTGAGCGATCCGCAGGTGCCGATCCTGCTGGCGCATTGA
>DAIQNP010000382.1:0-2410 GCA_036788335.1 Erythrobacter sp. | reverse complement strand
TGGGGTTAGTAAAACTCGCTCTCGCCCTAATGAAGGGCGCGGGCAAGCGCAAGTGCCCTGCGTCACAATCAGCCGGAACAGCCGCTGCCTAGATTGCCAGCACATCTGTCGGAGTGACAATGATCACGACCCGGCGGTTATGGCGCCGGCCTTCGGGCTGATCATTCGATACCAACGGATCGCTTGCTCCCAACGCTACCACCCGCATGCGCTCGTTGCTCAATCCGCCCTCGACCAACATGACGCTGACGGCCTGGGCACGCCGTTCCGAAAGTTTGAGATTGTGATCGCCGTTCCCTTCGCTCGAGGCATGGCCTTCGACCCTCGCGCTTATAATGCCCACCGCGGCAAGCTCGCGGCCAAGATCGCGCAGCATCGCGCGCTGACCCTGATCGATCTCGCTGCTGTCAAAACCGAACAGCAGGCGATTGTTCAACCCGAGCAGATAATTGCCATCACGCTCTTCAAATCCGCGACGCATCAGCATCTCCCGCTGGGCGGCGGTAAAGCCCGATGTCGGGATCGTCTGGCACGCGGTCACCATAACCAGCAGCGCCGCGATCAGTGCGTAGGGCAGGCCGGCAAGCACTCTGGTCATTGTGCAAAATCCCCCCGCTTCTCACTATACATCCGCTGATCTGCTACCTGCACCAGCTGGCGTGGTGTCAATCCATCGTCGGGATAGACGGCATGACCGATACTGATTCCGATCCGGTGTTCAACCTTGAGTGCCAGCGTGACCGGTGCCTGCATCACCGATTGCACCCGCTCTTTCACGCGCTGCATGGCCTGGTCCGCGGAATTGGTCTGCAGAACGATCGCAAATTCATCTCCGCCCAGCCGGAACACCCGATCCGCCTCGCGCGCGGCGAGTTGCAAACGGTCAGCTACCAGGCAGATGATCGCATCTCCGGTTTCGTGGCCATAGGTGTCGTTGATGGCTTTGAACCCGTTGCAATCGCAAAACAGTACGACAAACTGACTACGCTCCGCTTGAGCCTCGGAGATGGCATCCTTCAGTGATCGTTCAAACCAGATACGATTGCCCAACCCCGTCAGCGGATCGCGATCAGCACGGCGCAACAACTCGGCATTTTCGTTGGAAAGTGTTTCGTTCCAGACCTCAAGTTCCTTCAGTAAGGCATTAAAATAGTGAGCAAACTTGTCAATCTCGGCAATCCCGGGTGGCTCCAGCCGACGCGAAAGACGGCGATCGCTGATGAGATCATGGGCAATTTCGACAATCCGATCGAGCGGCACGGCAATGCTTTCCTCCAGCCGCCGGGCGAACATCCGCGTCGCGATCATAGTGATGCCCAGGCAGCACAGCGCTATCAGCAGCGCCGCCAGGGCATATTGGAAGATCGCACTGAGACTGCCGGTCGTGCGCACTTCGCCCACCATCTGCCCGCGAAACATGATCTGTCGGGTTGCCGGACCCAGACCAAGCCAGGCCGACGCGATCGGCTCGACCGTATCGGTACCCTGATCCGGGCGCTGCCAGCGGACAAAAGCATTGCCGCGCGCGTCCGTCACTTCGATCAGGGCGAGATTATTGCTTTTGCCAAGACGGTCCACAATTCGCTGCGCCGCCGCTGCATCCTTGAAAACCAGCGCGGGCTAGATCGTGTAAGACAGTGTCTCAGCCGCCAGATCGACATTTCGTTCTGCATAGCCACGCAGCGCAATCACGCCGCTGATCATCAGCGACAGCGAGGCCAGAAACACCGCCAGCAACACCAGCCGAAGATGCCCGCGCGCCAACATGCTGCGCAGGCTTATAGGTTTTGCGTGCTTCTTCGTCTGCCCGATCATGAAGTCTCCCCCGCACCGAGCCGCAATACCCGCGGATCGATGCGTACCTGTGAATTCGCGACCGAATCAATATTGAGCCTGAATGACAGCGCGTCTGCTTCAAACAGCAGGCAAAACATCGCGCGGCTGCGGCAGGCCGGATCATTCTCGGCAATGGTCAGCACGGCCTTGCCCCAAACCCGGGCAGTAACAAGGCGCTGATCCTCAAGCGCAAGGCGACCCAGATAGATGATTTCGCAGGTATCGGCGCTGGCGGTGTCGATGCTGCGCTTTGCAACAGACACACCGAGCGCGGCAACGTCCTTGCCGGCCAGCAGGTCGTCGGCATGATCGGTGGGACCGACGACGCAGGCGCGCATCTCGCGCTGGTCATCGGGCCACTGGCTATACTGGACAATCGCACGCACCATCCGGGCAACCACGGCGCTGTAAGGGTTGGCTTCATTACCTAGCGGCAAACCCGCCGAGGTCGGCGAAGCGGCGCTGGCAAGACCCAGCGGCAGGAACCAGCCCGCCAATGACCACATCACGCCCAGAAATATCCCCAAGAAGACTGATCTTGCCAGGCATCGCCGCCCGGTTAGGTGCCGGTTAG
>DAIQNP010000381.1:0-2411 GCA_036788335.1 Erythrobacter sp. | reverse complement strand
CCGCGCTCGCCCGCGCCGGGGCCAATGGCAAGCGGGTGCTGCTGGTGATGGGCGCCAACTGGTGTCATGACAGCCGCGCGCTCGCGGGATGGCTCGCAACCCCACGTTTCGCCGCGCTGGTGGCCGAGCGCTATGAACCCGTCTTCGTCAATGTCGGGATGCCGCAGACCGGCGACGGGCACAATCTGGCGGTCTCGCAGCGGTTCGGGCTCGAAGGCTTCCCCGGCACGCCCGCCTTGCTGGTGCTGACCTCCGACGGCACGCTGGTCAACGCCGACACCGCCCAAAGCTGGCGCAACGCCGCCACCCGCAGCGAGGACGCAATCCACGCGGAACTGACGGCGTTGGCCGGAGCTCTCGTGCCTGCCGCCGACTAGGCGCAGCGGCGGTGATCGAAGTCCTCCTTCTCGCCTTTGCGCTCGCCATGGACGCGTTTGCCGTGGCGCTGACGCAGGGCGCGCGGTTTCGGCCCGGTGTGCGCGGGGCGCTCGCCATCGCGCTGACCTTCGGGGTGTTTCAGGGGGTGATGCCGCTGATCGGCTGGGGGATCGGGGCCTTCGCGCTCGGGCTGGTCGCGGCGGTGGATCACTGGATCGCCTTCGGGCTGCTGACGGTCCTCGGTGTGCGGATGTTAGGCGGACATGTGGGGGAGAAGGAGGCATCCTATGCCCTTACCGGCAGCGTGTTGCTGGTGGCTGGCGTGGCGACCAGCATCGATGCGCTGGCCGCAGGGATCACCCTGCCGACGCTGGGCACAGCGCCGCAGACCGCTGCCGGGGTGATCGGGATCGTCACCTTCGTCCTGAGCGGCGGGGGGGTGGTGCTGGGCCGGGTCGCTGGCGACCGCTTGGGCCAATGGGCCGAGCGCGCCGGGGGCGTGATCCTGATCGCGCTGGGTTGCAGGATCCTCGCCGAGCACACCGGCTGGCTGTGACGCGCACGGACTGTCCTACACGCTGCAAAGCTGGCATGGTGCGCCGCATGACCTTGCTTGCCCCCTCCCCCCGCGCCGCTGTTCCGACCGTCCGAAACCGGGCGGGTTTTTGCTCCCTGAACAGTGTCTCAAGTGTCTCATACAAGGCGTATGGGCCGCGCTGAATGCTCCATGTTGTCCATCACGCCGACTACATGGCCCCGCGCCCCGAACGCGGCAGCTTCCGCTTCGACAAGTACTACCTCGTCATGGAGGAGCTGCGCGCATCCGGCGCGGCCATCACCGAACACGCGCCCGATCCCATGCCGCGCGAATGGCTGGAAGCGGTGCATGATCCGGCCTATGTCGATGCGGTGTTCCGCGCCGAAGTCCCACGCGACAAGGAGCGGCGGATCGGCTTTCCAGTGACGCCTGCCATCGCATCGCGGGTGCGCCACACCAACGGGGGCACCTGGCTCGCGGCCAAGCTGGCGCTGCGCCACGGCTATGCCGCCAATTCCGCCGCCGGCAGCCACCACGCGCTGCACGATACCGGCGCGGGGTACTGCGTGTTCAACGATCTCGCCGTCGCCGCCAACCGGTTGATTGCACAGCGCGATGCCGCCCGTATCCTGATTGTCGATCTCGACGTGCATCAGGGTGACGGCACCGCCAGCCTGACCGCCGGGCGCGAGGACATCTTCACCCTGTCCTTGCACGCCGAGAAGAACTTCCCGGTGCGCAAGGCCCGATCAAGCCGCGATGTGCCCCTGCCCGACGGGATCGACGATGACGGCTACATGGACGCGCTGACCCGCCACCTGCCCGAAGTGCTGGCCGAATTCGCCCCCGACTTCGTGTTCTACCAGGCCGGGGTCGATCCGCATGTCGACGACAAGCTCGGGCGGCTGGCGCTGAGCGATGCGGGGCTGGAGACACGCGACCGTTTCGTGGTGTCCGAAGTGCGCCGCCGAAGCCTCGCTCTCGCCTCGGCGCTGGGGGGCGGATATGGCGACGATCCGCGCATCGTCGGCGCGCGCCATGCCCGTTCGATGCTGGCGATGGCGGACGAGAACACGCGGCAGCCGTTCGCGCTCCGGTCATGATGCAGACGAAACGAGACCTGGTTGCGGCGAACCGAGCAGGCGGCGCTTGGGAACGCAAGCTCACGCCTCTAGATTGTGATCACATGCATCGCCGCGACATCCTCAGAGCCACTCTCATCGCAGGCGCTGCGCTGGCGGTTCCGGCCATTGCCCTGCCGACGAAGATCGCAGCCCAGCCGCGAGCGGGATCGGTGCGCGATCGGCAACTGTTCGCCATCGCCCGGCGCGAGCTCGACCGGGCGGGGGATGCGATCTGGAAGCGAGACATCGTCGGGATCGCCGATTTCGGCCTTCACTCGGCCCGCCGCCGGTTCCACTTCGTCAACCTCGAACGCGAAGAGGTGCAGTCGCATCACGTCAGCCACGGCACCGGCTCGGATCCGCAACACGAT
>DAIQNP010000380.1:0-2433 GCA_036788335.1 Erythrobacter sp. | reverse complement strand
GGTGGGCGAGCAGTTCTTTTCCTCATTGGGCTTCGATCCGCTGCCGGAAACCTTCTGGGAGCGTTCACAATTCACCAAGCCCGCCGACCGCGAAGTGGTGTGCCACGCCTCGGCCTGGAACGTCGACAATGTCGATGACCTGCGCATCAAGATGTGCATCAAGGAAAACGCCGACGACTTCATCACCATCCACCACGAACTTGGCCACAACTACTACCAGCGCGCCTATAACACCCAAGACTTCCTGCACTTGAACGGCGCCAACGATGGCTTCCACGAAGCAATCGGCGACATGATCGCGCTGTCGATCACGCCGGAATATCTGGTGCAGATCGACATGCTCGAACCCGCGCAGGTGCCGAGCGCCGACAAGGACATCGGTCTGCTGCTGCGTCAGGCGATGGACAAGGTCGCCTTCCTGCCCTTCGGCCTGCTGCTGGACCGGTATCGTTGGGGCCTGTTCGACAGCTCGATCCCGGAGGCCGCGACCAACACCGGGTGGAACGATCTGCGGCGCGATTATCAGGGCATCACACCCCCAGCGCCGCGTGACCCGGCGGGCTTCGATGCGGGCGCGAAGTATCACATTCCGGGCAATGTCTCCTACACCCGCTACTTCCTGGCGCGGTTGTTGCAGTTCCAGTTCTACAAGGCCGCCTGCGACACTGCCGGATGGGAAGGGCCGCTGCACCGCTGCTCGTTCTACGGCAACAAGGAGGTCGGCGCTAAGCTCGATGCGATGCTGGCGATGGGGGCGTCCAAGCCCTGGCCCGATGCGCTGGAAGCCTTCACCGGCGAACGGCAGATGAACGGCACCGCGATGGTGGAATATTTCGCCCCGCTGATGGCGTGGCTGGAAGAGCAGAACAAGGGCGAGGATGAGGGTTGGTGAGATTGGCGGGGCAGCGGTCCGAGCGGCTGACTGCCTGGCGATATTGGATAACAGGGGGAGCTTGCATGAATACGGGTTGGAAGAGTGCCATCAGCCTTGCGCTGGGCGTGTTGGCCTTGGCAGCGGGCGCCCCTGCAACAGCGCAGGAACAACCGGGAATGGTCAAGGCAACCGATGCCGCCGGTCTGCTCAAGTTGCTCAAACAATCCGGCTACAAGGCCACGCTTGTACCGCGCGAGGACCCACAGGACAGCGTGTCGATCGAGATCAACACGCTCGACCTGTTCAGCTCGGTCATCTTCAGCGATTGCGAGGAGGCGGTGCCGGATTTCTGCGAGACGATCACGCTCTCCACCAAGTGGGACCGCGACACCCCGATGAAGCCCGAAGCGGTGGCCGAGGCGAACCGCAATTTCAGATATGTCTCGGTCTGGCTGGATGACGAGGGCGACCCGGTGCTGCAATGGGCGATCCTGACGCGCGACGAAGGGGTCGCGGCACCGCTGTTCCTCAATGCGCTCCAGCGTTACCTCGAAGTGGCGAATGCCTTTCACGAGGTTGCGTTCGAGGACGACGGGGAAGCGGCGCCGGAAGCGGACCAATTGGTTGAAGATGCAGAGGCCACCACGTGAGCGTGCGTGAGGCCGGTTACGGGATGGCGATCCGGCCTTGAAGGTTCCCAAGTCCCTGATGGTCGTCGGCTGGCGCGAACTGGTCAGCCTGCCCGAGCTTGGCCTCAGCCGGATTCCGGCCAAGATCGACACCGGCGCGCGCACCTCGTCGCTCCATGCCGACGTTGTCGAGGATTTCACCCGCGACGGCGAGCGTTTCGTGCGCTTCGCGGTCGATTGGGACGGCACGCGGCATGTCTGCGAGGCGGTCCATGTCGACCTGCGCGGGATCACCAGCAGCAATGGCGAGCAGCAGACCCGCTTTGTCATCAAGACGCCGCTGACCATCGGTAATCTGACATTCCGGGCAGAAATCAGCTTGGCCGACCGTTCCCAGATGCAATTTCCCATGCTGATCGGACGAACCGCCCTCAGGCGGCGATTGGTAGTCGATAGCGGCCATTCTTGGCTGCAATCTCCGGAATTTGCGGATATGGGGCAAGCCAGCCGGTGAACCGCCGGACTCGAAAGGCATTTCATGAAAATCGCGATGCTGGCGCGCAATGCCAACTTGTATTCGCACCGGCGCCTGAAAGAGGCTGCCGAGGCGCGCGGGCACGAACTCGACATTCTCAATACCCTGCGCTGCACCGTGCACATCGCCAGCCACCGGCCCGAGGTGTTCTACAATGGCGAGCAGATCGCCGTTTATGAAGCGGTAATCCCGCGGATCGGCGCTTCGATCACCAATTACGGCCTCGCGATCCTGCGGCAATTCGAGATGCGCGGATCATGGTCCCTGAACGAAAGCGTCGCGATCGGGCGCAGCCGCGACAAGCTGCGCAGCTTGCAGATCCTGGCCAAGCACGGGCTGGGCCTGCCGCTGACGGCCTATGCCAATGATCCCAAGCAGGCCGAGGAGATCATCAG
>DAIQNP010000379.1:0-2452 GCA_036788335.1 Erythrobacter sp. | reverse complement strand
CGTGTCCATCGCCGTTGAAATCGGCGCATGTGAGGACCTCGATGGCCTCGCCTTCCGCCAGAACAGGCGGGTGACAAGTCGTACTGGCGGGTTGGGGTGCTGCCAGCAGGGCCAGCAGCAACGCAGCGTTCACCCCAGATGCTCGGCGAAAAAGGCGTTGGTCCGCCCGTCGGCAATGCCCGCCGCTTCTTCGTCACGGCGCTTGCCGAATTCGGTGGCGAAGCCGTGGTCGAGCCCTTCGTAATCATGCAGGGTAACACGCGGGTGGTCATCCAACCCCTCATGCATCGCCGCCTGTGTTTCACGTGAAACAAATCCGTCGGCTGTCGGGATGTGGAGCATCAGCGGATGGGCGATCGCGTCCTTTTCCCGCAACAGCCCGTCGATGCCCACACCGTAATAGCCGACCGAGGCATCCACGCTGGTGCGTGCTGCCGTCATATAGGCCAGCCGGCCCCCAAGGCAGTACCCGACGCAGCCGACCTTGCTGACACCTTCCTGTTCACGCAGATAGTCGATCGTTGCCTGAACATCGCGAATCCCGGCATCCTGATTGAACTTGCCCATCAGGTCGAGCGCTTCGCTGAACTCGCTTTCGACATCGGGGTCGAGCTGGATGCCCGGTTGGAGCCGCCAGAACAGGTCAGGAGCAACTGCAAGGTATCCTTCGGCAGCCAATTTGTCGCATTTCTGGCGGATGCCCGGGTTCACGCCGAAAATCTCCTGAATGACGATGATCGCGGCGCGCGGGGCATTGGCGGGGCGGGCGACATAGGCATCGAATGCGCCGTCGTCGTCGAGAGTGGGGATGGTCAGCATTGCGGTCATGGCGGGGTCTCTTTCTCGCGAGCTTGGGGAAGGGATGCGAGCCTGTGTCCTATCTATTGCCTTGGCCGCCTGCCAAGCGCAAATGACACAGGCGGGACAAGCGGTGCCGCAGCGACGGGAGGATGGCCGCGATGAAGATCAATGTCGAAGTCGAATGCACACCGGAAGAAGCCCGCGCCTTTCTGGGCTTGCCCGATGTCGCCCCGGCCAACGCAGTCTATGTGGAGAATCTCTCCAAGGCGATGCGCGGCATTTCCACTCCGGGCCAGTTGCAGGAATATGCCGAAGCGCTGGCGCCGATGGGCCAGGTGGGCCTGAAGCTGTTTCAGAGTTTTGTCGAAGGCAGCATGAAGGCCGCGCAGCGTGGGAGCGACGAGGCACCGAAGGACTCGCAATAGCACCCTGCATGGCCGAAACTTCGACCATTTTTGCGCTATCGAGCGGCGCTGCGCCCTGCGCCATCGGCGTGATCCGCATATCGGGGCCGCAAGCGGCTGCCGCATTACTGGCGGTGGCAGGCCGGCTGCCGCCGGCGCGCCGCGCATCGCTTACGCAGCTGCGTGATGACGCAGGCGCGTTGCTCGATGAAGCGCTGGCCCTGTGGTTTCCCGGACCGAACACCGCCACCGGCGAGGATCTGGCCGAGTTGCATTGCCACGGCGGGCGGGCGGTCATTGCTGCGGTGGAGCGCGCGCTTGCCGCGCTTCCGGGCCTGCGCCGCGCCGATCCGGGCGAATTCACCCGGCGTGCCTTTGCCAATGGCCGGATTGATCTGGCCGAAGCGGAAGGGCTGGCCGATCTGCTCGCAGCCGAAACCGAACTCGCCCGCGCCGCTGCGCTGGCAAACGCGGGTGGCGCTCTTTCGCGGCAGGTCGAGGCGTGGCGGGAGCGAGTGCTGGATCTGTCTGCGGAAGTGGAAGGGGTGCTGGATTTTTCGGACGAGGAGGATGCCAACGCCTTGGCCGAATGTTTCACGTGGAACATTACGGCGCTGAGCGATGAGCTGAATGATTGGCTGGCCCGGCCCCGTTCGGAGCGGCTGGGGGAGGGGTTCCGGGTGGTGCTTGCCGGACCGCCCAATGCGGGTAAATCGACCTTGTTCAATGCGCTGGTCGCGAGCGAGGCGGCCATTACTTCGCCTATCGCCGGGACGACCCGCGACGTGATCGAACGCTCGGTGGCGGTTTGCGGGGTGCCATTCACTTTCGTCGACACCGCCGGTCTGCGCGAAACCGCGTTGGCCGATACTGTCGAAGCGGTCGGGATCGCACGCGCGCAGGCCGAGCTCGCACGCGCAGATCTCGTGCTGTGGCTGGGGCCGGAGGGGGAGGGACCGGACGGCGCCTGGGACATTGCTGCGCAGGCTGATCGGATTGGGTTCCGGGCAAAACCGAGCGCACGCTTCACTGTATCGGCGACCACCGGAGAAGGGCTTGGCGCACTTACCTCCGCCTTGATCGACACGGCCCGTATCACGATGCCAAAGCCCGGTGAGGCTACGCTGAACGCCCGCCAGCACGCCCATCTGTCTGAGGCGGCCGAAGCATTGTCATCAGCGGGCACGTTGCTTGATCCGTTGCTGATAGCAGAGGAATTGCGGCGGGCGCGGCTTGCCTTCGACCGA
>DAIQNP010000378.1:0-2471 GCA_036788335.1 Erythrobacter sp. | reverse complement strand
TTCTGCCCCAAAAGCTCTCTGGCAGCGAACGACCCCAGAGCCTTCGTTCCGGCAGAGTTATTCCCACCCTGATTTCGGCCTTTCGGAATCCTTCGCAAAGCGTGCGGGGAGCCGTCCCAGATCGATTAGAGCCGGTTTTGCAACGCATTTTCGTGGCCGGCCCCGTCAAGCAACACGTCATCCTGCCTGAACCGGACACGTCGGCTTTACCGGGACGCAAAGGCCTGGGCGGGCCTTTCCGGCAGGGTCAAAGACCGTGCGAAACGCTCTTGCCGGCTTCCCGGAAGGTGACAAGCTTGCGCCGGTCCTCGTCCCACAAGGCCAGCATCAACGGCTTGAGGGTTTGCAACACGGTGAAGCGATTCAGCTGCCGCAGTTCGGGATATTCGGTGAGAACGTCCGTCAAGCGATAGAACGGGATGCGGCTCGCCAGATGGTGCACATGATGCACCCCGATATTTGCCGTGAACCAACGCAGCGGCTGCGGCAGGTCGAGATGGGAACTGCCATGCAAAGCGGCCTCGTGAAACGACCATTCGGTGCCCCGGTCCCAGTGCGCCTGTTCGAACTGATGCTGGATGTAGAACAGCCAGACCCCCGTCGACGCTGCAATCAACAAGGTTGGCAGGACAACCAGCAGCGTGGTGCCAAATCCGAACAAGAACATCAGGCAACCCAGAATGGCCGCTGTTGCCAGATTGGTCGCCAGCGCGCTGACCCAGTATTGTGCTCCCTGGTTCATCAGGCCGACCGGCAAGCGGTGCCGCAGGAGAAACAGGTAGGCCGGACCGATCCCGAACAGCACGACAGGGTGGCGATAGGCACGATAAAGCAGCCGTTGCATGCGGCTGAGTGCCTGAAACTCCCGGACCGTCAGCGTGTCGACATCGCCGAACCCGCGCGAATCGAGGTTGCCGGTGCTTGCATGGTGCAGCGTATGTGATCGTTTCCAGCAGTCATAAGGGGTGAAGGTCAGGACACCCAGGGCTCTTCCGACCCAGTCATTGCCGGCCCGTTTGGGCAGAAACGCGCCATGGCCGCAATCATGCTGGATGATGAACGTCCTGAGCAGGAACAAACCCGCCAGCGGTGCGAGCACGAGCGCGATGTAATGGCCGGAGCCGATTGCCAGCAGCATGACCAGAACGATGGCGAACAGGGGACCGACGGTGACCGCCAGTTCCCAGACACTGCGCGCAGTGTGCGGCCTTGTGAAAGGCTTGAGCTGGGAAACGAGGTTCCGTGGATCCAGCGCAGCAGCGTCGGCAGCAGCAGACCCTTGGTCGGGCATCAGGTTGGCTTTCAAGGCAACAAATTCCAAATTCTGTATGAGCACTCTCGTCGGAATGCCATCCAGCAGGTTTCGGGAAAGAGCAAGCGTCTCGTTACGAGTCTGGGCGGGACATGGTGATCCGGCCGCGCCGTGCAATGACGACCGAAAAAGTCATTTGCGGCAGGGTCCGCTTTTCCGACCGATCCCGGCCGTTCCCGCTTCCTCTGGTGCCTCTCGAAAGCCGGCGTCGGGCTGCCGCGCTGCCGCCACCGGATTCGCGTTACCCCATCAGCCCGCGCACGAAGGGGATCAGGCCGGTCTGGCGGGCGCGCTTCATGCGTTCGGCTTCGAGGATCGCGCGGACCTTGGCGAAGCATTCGCCCACGTCGTCGTTGATGATAACATAGTCGTAGCCGTCCCAATGGCTGATCTCGGCCCGGGCGCGTTCCATCCGGGCTTCGATCACCTCGGCGCTGTCGGTGGCGCGGCCCTTCAGCCGGCGATGGAGTTCGTCGATCGAGGGGGGCAGGATGAACACCCGCACCACGTCCTGCTGGTCCTTCTGGTAGAGCTGCTGGGTGCCCTGCCAGTCGATATCGAACAGGAAGTCCTGCCCCTGTTTGAGCGCTGTACGGATCGCGCCCTTGGGCGTGCCGTAGCGATAGCCGAACACCTCTGCCCATTCGTAGAAATCGTCCTCCTCCACCATCGTGTCGAAGGCGGCGTCGGAAACGAAGCGGTAGTGCACCCCGTCGATCTCACCTGGGCGCGGCGGGCGGGTGGTGGCGGAGACCGACAGCCGGATCTCGCTGTCGGCGGCCAGCAGCATCCGCGACAGCGTGGTCTTGCCCGCGCCCGATGGCGAGGACAGGATGAACATCAGGCCCCGGCGGTGGAGCGTGTCGTCGGCTTGGTGTGCAGCGTCGCCCATAGGCCCCGTTGCACCATCCGGCCGGTGCAAATCAAGGGCGCTAGGCGCGAGTGGGCGCAGGAATGGTGGTTCAGCCTTCGCCGGGCGCTTCGGATGCGGGCGGGACCGCCTTCCGCTCGCGCTCGATCCGCTTGCCCCGGTCGTAAAGCGCCTTGGCTGCAAGCCCGCCTGCCACCACCGCCAGACCCACCGGCGAACGGCGGGCGAGGCGGCTTGCGCCCCACAGCACGGCGGTGGTGGCGAGCGAGCGGCCATCGACCATCCGGT
>DAIQNP010000377.1:1410-2486 GCA_036788335.1 Erythrobacter sp. | reverse complement strand
TCAGCCCCGAACAGGCACTGCGCATCTTTGACAAGTTCGAACGGCTCGGGCGGGACAGCGACGGGGGAAAGGACAAAGGTTCGGGCCTCGGCCTCTACATTTCTTACCGTCTGGCCGAGGCGATGCAGGGCAGCCTTGGCGTCGGCAGCGCGGACGGGGGCGGAGCGCGCTTCATGCTCGAATTGCCGGCGAACTGACCTGCCGGCCTACCGCCGAGGGCGAAGCCGCCCACTCATCCACACGATCACCGCACCCACAACCGCCGCCATTGCACCGTACAGCGCCCATTCGCGTTGCGCGATCATCGCGCTTGCCGGGGGCCAGCGCAGCACGCCCAACCCTTGCAACAGCCAGATAATTCCGAAGGCGATCAGCGAGCCACCAACCACCTTCAGCACCATCGCTGGCACCGGACGCAGCCCTAGCGTTGATCGAGCGGGATGTAGTCGCGCTGCGTCGGCCCGGTGTAGAGCTGGCGCGGGCGTCCGATCTTCTGGCCGGGATCGCTGATCATCTCGTTCCACTGCGCCACCCAGCCCACCGTGCGGGCCAGCGCGAACAGCGCGGTGAACATGGTGGTCGGGAAGCCGATCGCCGACAGGATGATACCCGAATAGAAATCGACGTTCGGGAACAGCTTCTTCTCGATGAAATAGGGGTCATTGAGCGCCAGTTCCTCAAGCCGCAACGCAGTTTCGAACAGCGGATCATCGACCTTCAGCGCATCGAACACCTCGCGCACGGTCTTCTGCATCACCGTGGCGCGCGGATCGTAGTTCTTGTAGACCCGGTGCCCGAAGCCCATCAGGCGGAACGGATCGTTCTTGTCCTTGGCCCGCTCGATATAGTGCGGGATCTTGTCGGGCGTGCCGATTTCCTTGAGCATGTTGAGCGCTGCTTCGTTGGCGCCTCCATGCGCCGGACCCCAAAGGCATGCGATGCCAGCTGCGATGCAGGCAAACGGGTTCGCACCGGAAGAGCCGGCAAGCCGCACGGTCGAGGTCGAGGCGTTCTGTTCGTGATCGGCGTGGAGGATGAAGATCCGGTCCATCGCCTTTTCGACCGCCGGGATCACC
>DAIQNP010000377.1:0-1400 GCA_036788335.1 Erythrobacter sp. | reverse complement strand
GAAGGGCTGGCCGATCGAATACTTGTACGCCATCGCCGCGATGGTCGGCATCTTGGCGATCAGGCGGTGCGAGCTGATCTTGCGGTGCTCGGGATCCGAGATGTCGGTGCTATCATGATAGAACGCCGACAAAGCGCCGACAACGCCGCACATGATCGCCATCGGGTGCGCATCGCGGCGGAACCCCCGGTAGAAGGTCATCAGCTGTTCGTGCAGCATGGTGTGGCGAGTGATGGTGTAGGTGAAGTCGTTGAGCTCGTCGCTGCTGGGCAATTCGCCGTTGAGCAGCAGGTAGCTGACTTCCATGAAGCTTGAATCTTCGGCCAGCTGGCCGATCGGATAACCGCGGTGCAGCAGTACGCCTTCATCGCCGTCGATATAGGTCAGCGCGCTTTCGCAGCTGGCGGTCGAGGTGAAGCCGGGGTCAAAGGTAAAGGCACCGGTCTGCGCATAGAGCTTGCGGATGTCGATCACGTCGGGGCCGGTGCTGCCTTCGAGCACCGAATAATCGAGGGTTTTGCCGCCCAGTTCGAGTTTCGCCATCTTGTCTGCCAAGATCTGTCTCCTGTTCAAATTCTGCCCGTGCCCGCTGCCGCGCAGCCTGTCCTGTGCAGCCTGCCCTATGAAGCTTGCGCGTCAATTCGGGCGAGGGCTTCGTCCCGTCCCAACAGGACCAGAACATCGAAAATACCGGGAGAGGTTGTCGTCCCGGTCAGCGCCGCGCGCATCGGCTGCGCCAGCTTGCCGAGACCCAATCCCTGCTCCTCGGCGAGCGCCTTCGTAGTGGCTTCGAGTGCTTCGATTGTCCAGTCGTTTTCCGCCCCTAGTCGGTCGCACAGCTTTCGTAACAATACGCGTGCATCTGGATCGAGCAGCGCAGCAGCCTTCTCAGTCATAACAAGCGGGCGGACGGCGAACAGGAACCCTGCACCGTCAATGATTTCGCCAAGGTTTTTGGCACGCACTTTGAGCACCGGCATGGCCTGTTCCAGCAGCGCTGCACTGGCCGCATCACCGATCCGTTCCGCCACCATCACGGCCAGCCGGGCATCATCGGCGTCGCGCAGGTAATGGCCGTTCAGGTTTTCGAGTTTCTTCATGTCGAAGCGCGATGGGCTCTTGCCCACCCCGCCCAGATCGAACAGCTCGACCGCTTCCTCGCGGGTGATCTCCTCGCGGTCGCCATGACCCCAGCCGAGCCGCAACAGGTAGTTGAACAGCGCCTCGGGCAGAATGCCGAATTCGTCGCGATAGGCCTCCACCCCGAGCGCGCCGTGACGCTTGGACAGCTTGGCCCCGTCCGATCCGTGGATCAGCGGGATGTGGGCATAGACCGGGTCCGGCCACTTACCCTCGATTGCGTTCATCGCGCGCATGATCGGCAATTGGCGGAAGGCGTT
>DAIQNP010000376.1:0-2491 GCA_036788335.1 Erythrobacter sp. | reverse complement strand
TCCTTGTCTGCACAGGCCCGCGCTGTGCCTTTCGCGGCGCAGGCACATTGCAGGCGCGGCTGAAGCAGATGCTGGCCGAGGCCGGACTGTCAGATCGCTGCCTGACCACGACGACCGGCTGTCTGTATCCCTGCAATCAAGGCCCGCTTGTTGCGCTTTATCCGCGCGGCGACTGGTTCGTGATCCCGGATGAAGCCGCCCTGACCCGCCTTGTGAGCGATGTCATCGGGCGCGGCCTTGATGCCCCCGATCTGCGCCTCGCCCAACGTCCCGGCGAGCCGCGCCTGCCCAGACCCATCCAACCAGAAAGGAAGCCTGAATGATCCTGACCCTGTCTCGCTGTGCCATGTTCGCAGGTATATCGGCGCTCGCACTGTTGTCGCCGTCAAATGCCTTTGCAACGGATGGTCACCCCCCGTTGCGGATCGTGACCTCTTTCACGATCAATGATATCGACCCAACCTCTGACGGTAGGTGGCTGCGTCATTTCGGCGGAGCCGAATACCTGATCCAGCACATGGCCGATGGCGAACATGTTCCATGGCTGCTTGAGAGCTTCGAGCAAGTCGACCCGACCACTTGGACATTGACTGTGCGCGGTGGCGTGCGTTTCCAGAATGGTCGCGAACTGACGGCGCAAGATGTGCTCGATGTGATTGAGCATCAGCTTGAAACCGCACCCGTGGCACGCGCTCGGGTCCCCGAAGACGCGCGCTTCAGCCTTGGCGAAGGGCAAACAATCATTGTCGAAACAGATAGTCCTTGGCCGGAACTTCCAGGCGCTTTCGTCGAGGAACGGGCCTTTCCGATCTTCGATATGGTGGCGTTCAAGGCTGCCGAAGGCGATAAATCTGCACTGATCGGCGCAGGCATATATACTGGTCCATACGCCGTGACAGCGCTTGATGATCGCGCCCTTGTTTCTGAACGGTTTGACGATTACTGGCGCGGCGAGCCAGCCTTGCCAAAGGTAACTGTAACTTTCGTCCCTGACGCCAACGCACGCATTCTGGCGGTTCAGAACGATGAGGCCGATATCGCGCTTTATCCGCCATTGGCAGCACGGGTCGCAGTGGACGCAACACCCGGCGTCCATTTTCGACTCGGCGCACCCAGCATGGGGGGCTTCGGAGCGTTCTTCAATCCAAGACCCGAAGCTTCGCCCTTCCGCGATCCGACAGTGCGCCGCGCCATCATGAAGGCCATCGATTATTCTGAAATCGCCGATGGGGTTTTTGGCGGTGCCGTGACAGCGCCGATCGGGCTGTATCCGGCCAGCTTCGATTTCGCGCTGCACAATCTGTACTTCGATCCGGAAGGCGCGGCTGAGCTTCTGGACGCAGCGGGTTGGGTGCGCGCCGGCAACGGGCCACGGGTCCGAGATGGGGTGCCGCTCCGGATTCGTCTGATGATCTATCCTCAGCAGCCTGACCTTGTGCCGATGAGTACCGCAATCCAGGCACAGCTTGCACGGCTGGGGATCGAAGTTAGCGTCCGCTCTGTCGATGGCATCTTGCAGGCATTGCGCAATGATGTGGATGGCTATGATCTGGGCATTGCCGCCCCCAGTGCAGCGGCCAATGGAGTGGTGCAGGGGTTCCTGAATGATTATCTCCTCCCCGGCGGATCAAATAACTATACCGGTTACGAAAACCCGGAAGTGATTGCGCTGGCGCAAGCTTTGGCCGTCGAAGTGGACCTTGCGGGTCGCACTGAGATGCTGCATCGGATTCAGGAAATCGTGATTGAGGAAGACCCCTTCTTCATTCCTTTGAATATCTTGCGTGCGCGTGCGATCTCGAACGACCGTTACGCTGGCTACGTCCCCGGCTTCGCAAATTTCCACATTGACTACCGGACGGCCCCAAGCCCCTAGGAGGCTTCATGTCAGTTGTTGGAAAGACCAACATTCAAGCCGCGACTCGCAACGCCGTATTTGCGGCGTTGCTTCGGGCTGTGTTGAGCGCCGTTGTTGCCGCATTCGGTGCCACTGTACTTGTCTGGCTCATGCTGCCCCTTGCACCCGGGGATCCAGTGGAAATGATCTTGGCGGCGCGGGGTGTAGAAGAACCAACGGCCGAGCAGATCGCCGATTTGCGCGCGCGTTTCGGATTGGATCAGCCCTATTGGCAGCGATATCTGCACTGGCTTGCGGGCGTTGCTCAGGGGGATTTCGGCCTGTCCTGGCGCACGGGTGAGCCGGTCTGGAACGGCCTGATGCGCCGCCTGCCTGCGACCTTGCATCTGGTGGGGCTGTCCTTCGTCATCTCGGTCGGCTGGTCGCTGGGGCTGGCGCTGGTGGCTGCACGCTGGATCGGGCGCTGGCCGGATAAGCTGGTGCTGGCCTATACGCGGGTGCTGGCCGCGACACCGTCCTTCGTGCTGGCGCTGCTCTTGTTGCAATTCGTCGTGGTCGGGCTGGGCGTGGGGCTGGTCCTGTCGGGCGGGACCGGGGCCACGCTGGTCTTTGCGGCCGCCGTTCTGGGCATTG
>DAIQNP010000375.1:0-2493 GCA_036788335.1 Erythrobacter sp. | reverse complement strand
TCTGTCGGGAATTCCTGCCCGGTCAGGCAGCCGGCGCCAGCGCCGCAGCGGCGCAATTCTGGGCGATATAGTTTTCGTGACTCGGCAGGTCGCGGATCGCGCGTTCGATCAACCGGCGGACATTGGCGAGGAATTCTGCAAGCTGCGCAGGGCTGATCTGGTCGGCCATCGGGTCATAGCCCGCTGGTACGATCCCCTGGCCGAGCATCACCTGCACCCAGCTGGCATCGCGGAACAGGTCGTCGACATCGCGCCCGACCCGGCCCGAAGCGGCGAACAGCGCGAGCTTCTGCGCCAGCGTGTCGGGCACGTCCATGTGCTTGCAGTAGCGCCAGAATTCTGAATCCTCGCGGTCGGTGCGGTGGTAGTGAAGGATCAGGAAGTCTCGCACCTGTTCGACCTCGGCGGCGCAGCGGCGGTTGTATTCGGCGCGCTCGGCATCGGCGTTGCCGCTGCTCGGAAACAGCTGGATCAACCGGCTGACATGCGACTGGATCAGGTGGATGCTGGTCGACTCGAGGGGTTCGAGAAATCCGCTCGACAGGCCGATGGCGGCGCAATTGTGCGACCAGAACATCTCGCGCCGCCCGGTGGTGAAGCGGATCGGACGCGGATCGCCGAGCGGTTTGGTGTCGAGCCCGGCCAGCAGTTTATCGGCAGCCTCCGTATCGCTGGTGAACCCGCTGGAATAGACATGCCCGTTGCCAGTGCGGTGCTGGAGCGGGATACGCCATTGCCAGCCTGCGGACTTGGCGGTGGCACGGGTATAGGGCACCAGCGTCGGCAAGCGCTCGCTCGGCACCGCCAGCGCGCGGTCGCAGGGCAGCCAATGCGACCAGTCCTGATAGCCCACCCCCAGCGCCTCACCCAGCAGCAGCGCGCGAAAGCCGGTGCAGTCGATGAAGAAGTCGCCCGTCACCGCCCGGTCGCCGCCGAGCCGGATAGAGCGGATGTCGCCGCTTTCGCTGTCGCGCTCGACGCTTTCGACCATCCCCTCGGTCCGCTGTACCCCGCGCGCTTCGGCATAGGCGCGCAGGTAGCGTGCATAGCGGCCCGCGTCGAAGTGATAGGCATAGGCCAGCCCCGCCATCGCGGTGTTGCCGACCCGGTCGATCTTGCCGAACCGCGCCTGATCGGCGGCCAGCTGGTGCAGCGAATAGTGCCACAGCCCGCCCGCCGCCGGATCGCCCCCGGCAACTGACGCGCTGCGGCGCCAGTAATGATGGAACGGCACATGGCCGAGCGGCATCCCGGTATCGCCGAAGGTGTGGAGATAGCGGCTGCCCTTGCGCCCCCAGTCGACGAACTCGATCCCCAGCTTGAAGGTGCCGGACGTGCGTTTCAGGAAATCGTGCTCGTCGAGCCCGAGGATCGCGTTCAACCGCAGGATCTGCGGGATCGTCGCCTCGCCCACGCCGACTGTGCCGATGGCATCGGATTCGACCAGCTCGATGTCGAGACTGTGCCCCAGCAGCCGGGCAAAGGCGGCCGCCGCGATCCACCCCGCCGTCCCGCCGCCGACGATCACCAGCTTGCGGCGCGCACCGCCATTATGGGTATCGGGCACGATCATGCCGGCTCCTGCCAGAAGAAGGCGTTGATCGTCAGTCGCCCGGTGCGCGGATCTGCGGGCAGCGGCGCGGTGTTGTCGATTACCCCGCTATGGAGAATGTTGCCGCGGTAGAAGACCGCCTGGTTGAAGCGCCCCTCGACCGCATGAGTGCGCTCGAAATGCGGTGCGCCGTCGGTGGTGTAGGCGGCGGGCGGCAACCCGGCGCGGGCGACGTCGCGCTGGAGCGTTTCGGCATAGCGCGGGAAATCGGCCTCGGTCAGCGCCTCCAGCCTGGTCGCGCGGTGGCGGAAGAACGCCGTGCCGCCGTGCCCGGTGCGGTGGAGGTAGAGCATCATCGCGATCTGCCCCGGATCGGTCCCGTCGACATGCGGCAGGCGCTGGATCGGCGCCAGATCGCCGGGCGCCGTGGTGACGATCGAATACCATGCCTGCATCGCCCATCGGCCGGCGGGTTGGTGCGCTTGCCCGAACTGCGCGGTCAGCATCGGCGACAGGACCGCCAGCCAGTCTGCACAAATCGCCTGATCGAGCAGCGCGCGCATGCCGGGATATTGCGGAGTCGTTCTTGCAAATTTATGCAAAGATGCCTGATCGATTGCTTCATCGGGCGTCTGGAGAAGCTCACTGATCGTCACAAGCCTGTGACAAGCTTGCGAAAAGCTGGAAACGTCCACGTTTCCGAGCGCAATCGGCAATCCGGAATGGTGGCTAGAGGCGGGCAAGGCATCCTGTGCTGTCATGTGCCGGACCCTATCAAAGCACCTCCCGAAGACCAAACACTGGTTTGATAATACTGAGAAACAACGCAAATTCGGCCGAGGATTCCAGCCCTGCCGCACCAAGGCCTTTAGAAGCCTGCGATAGGCCCGGCCATTTCCCGTTCTGACTGTCCGACTGTGGCTATCGGGCAACAAATCCGG
>DAIQNP010000374.1:0-2505 GCA_036788335.1 Erythrobacter sp. | reverse complement strand
CAAGCCCCGTGTCAAGCACGGGGCGACGACTGAGAAGGTGTCAGAAAGCCACCCATCTTCGGCCATTCATGGTAGCAAGGCACGGTCCTGAAACCAGCCATTTCCTACCGCGCCGCTTTCGCGCTATCGCTGCGCGCCATGAACCGCGCCGCCCATCCGATCCTGTCTTGCCTGCCTGAAAAACACCGAATCCGTGGCCGGTTTTCGTCTCCTGAACAGTGTCTCAAGTGTCTCATACAGGCGCGCGATGCAGCTTGATATCGACATCGAGGACTGGCCCAAGGGCGATTGGGAGGCGCTGGCGGAGCGCGCCGCGCAGGCGGTGGGTGAAGGCGAGCGACTGCTCGCGAACCCGCGGCTGATTGTCAGCATGTTGTTCACCTCGGACGAGGAGGTCCACACCCTCAACCGCGAATGGCGCGAGCGGGACAGGCCGACCAATGTGCTCAGCTTCCCGATGCTGGAGCGCGGCGAACTGGAAAGCCTCGCCCCGGATGGCCCCCCGGTGATGCTCGGCGACATCGCACTGGCTTACGCAACCTGTGCGCGCGAAGCGGCGGAGAAGGGCGTCACGCTCGAAGCCCACGCCGCGCACCTGATCGTCCACGGCTTGCTCCACCTCGCCGGCCACGACCACGTCGCATCCGACGCACAGGCGGAACGAATGGAAGCGCTGGAGACGGCAATACTTGCAAAACTGGGTATCGCTGACCCATATGGCACGTGACAACCACAGGAGCACTTCCCAAGGCCATGGCCGATTCCCCATCCTCCGCCGCTTCTTCGGGAGACGCGGACAGTAGCAGCGGGCTCATGTCTGCGCTGCGCAAGATCCTCGGGTTCGAGGGCACACGGTCCCTGCGCGAACAGCTTGAAGAAGCGATTGACGAGCACGAGGACGAAAACGGGGCATCGCGCTCCGACAGCGGCGGTAACGCACGCGGCGACCTGTCGCGGGTCGAACGCCAGATGCTGCGCAACCTGTTGCACTTCTCCGAACACGATGCCGACGATATGGCGGTCCCGCGCGGCGAGATCATTGCTGTCGATGCCGCAATCAGCTGGGAAGCGATGGTCGCGGCCTTCTCCGAACACGGCCATTCGCGGATGCCGGTCTACCGCGAGACGCTGGATGACGTGATCGGGATGATCCACATCAAGGATGTCTTCCCCTTTCTCGCCAATGGCACTCCGCCGCCCGAGGACTGGACCACGCTGATGCGCCAGCCGCTCTATGTGCCGCAGGCGCGCGGTGCGCTCGACGTGCTGGCCGACATGCGCACCCAGCGGGTCCACCTCGCGATCGTGCTGGATGAGTTTTCTGGCACCGATGGCCTCATCACGATCGAGGATCTGGTCGAGGAAATCGTCGGCGATATCGAGGACGAGCACGACGAAACCCCCGAACTGCTGATCATCCCGATCGGCGATGGCATGTGGGACTGCGATGCCCGTGCGGAGCTTGAGGACATCGCCGAGATGATCGACCCGCGCCTTGCCGAAGTCGAGGAGGCGGTCGACACGCTGGGCGGGCTGGCCTTCGTGCTGGCCGAGGCGGTGCCGCCGGTGGGCACCATGCTCGAACACCCCAGCGGGTGGCGGATCGAGGTGACTGACGGCGACGACACGCATGTGAAGCGGTTGCGACTGCATCAGCCCGTAATTGCGAATGAAATGCAATAAGCGCAACAAACTCCGCAAGAATGCATATGTTATTCGCTTTTTTGCATCCAAGGGGCTTCCCAATCGTATCTCCCGGTAACAAGGAGAGAGAGTCGATGCCATCACGCCGCCTGCCCCCATTGCGCGCGCTCGAAGCCTTCATGCGGACTGTCCGCATGGGGTCTGCCCGTTCGGCGGCCGAAGAGATCGGATTGAGCCCCTCGGCCCTGTCGCGGCGGATCAGCAACCTGGAAGAGTTCGTCGGCAAGAAGCTGTTCACCCGCGCCCGCCAGTCGATGCAACTCACCGACGAAGGGCAGGCGTTCTACGAAGCGGTGAACCCGCATCTTGAAGCGCTGGCGCGGGCGGTCGAAAGCCAGTCGGACAATATCGCGCTGTTGCGGCTGCGGCTGGGCGTGCTGCCGATGTTCGGCAGCCAGCGCCTGTTCCCGCGGCTGGGCGAGTTGCGCAAGCGCCACCCGCTGCTGCACATCGACATCGACACCGCGCCGCATCTGGAGGACCGGGTGGGCGACACGCTCGACTGCGCGATCATCCTGTCACGCGGCCCTGCGAGCGGGCTGCACGCGGTGCGGCTCGATCACAATCTTGTCCATGCCATCTGCAGCAAGGAAGTGGCGCGCAATATCGGCAGCGAGGTGACCAACGAAAGCCTCGCCAAGCAGACCTTCCTGATCCACAACGAACTGCCTGAAAGCTTCGTCGCCTGGAAGAAGGCCAATGGGCTGGAGGACATGGACCCGGCGGCAATCGACCATTACGATTCGGGCGCGCTGATGCTGGAAGCGGCGGCGCAGGGGCTGGGAATCGCGATCATGCATG
>DAIQNP010000373.1:0-2510 GCA_036788335.1 Erythrobacter sp. | reverse complement strand
GGAACACGGTGATGCCGAAATTGGTCGGGATGCCGGTGTTTTCGATGATGAAATTGACCCCTGCCTGCGAAAACTCGGCGCGGGTTTCGGCCTTCAATCCGGTTTCGGCCTCGATCCGTGCGGCGACACCTTCGGGGGTCTCGCCCTCGCTTACGCCAACCAGCACGAAGGACAGGCGATTGCGGGTGCCGGGGACGAAATTGAGCGCGTTGGAATAGCGGGTGTAGAGCACCACGGTGCTGGTGAAGCTGGGGATGGCATCGGCGATCCCGCGGATCACCGCGCGCTGGTCGTTGAGTTCGAGCCGCGCGCCGATCGGACTGACGCCGGCGGGGAAGAACCGGGTGGTGCCGGTGTCGTCGATCACCACACTGTCCGGCGCGAGCAGCACCGACTTGTCGCCTTCGGCCATCCGCGCGGGCATCCCGATCAGCGTGGTATCGTCCACCCCGATCACCGCCACGCCTTCAAGATCGCCTTCGGCGGTCCGCACATTGGCCTGCGCGCGCAGATGCGGCACCGCCCATTCGACCCCGCGGACCGAACGCACCCGGTCGAGCGCGGTGCCCGGCATGGCGTAGCTGACATCGGTGGTGCGGCTGACCGGGTCCATCACCCACACCTCGGCTTCCGGCGCGTTATAGACCCCGCTCGCGCCGCGTTCGACCAGGTTGACGAAGATCGTCATCTGCTGGGTGATCAGGAGGGTGGAAAATCCGATGCCAAACAACAGCCCATAGAACTTCTGAGCGTCGCCGGTGAGCATTCTTATGGCGATCCAAAGCACGGGCGGAACCTTTGCGCGCAGGAGGGTTGCGTGGGCAGGCGAGTCGGAGCATTATTGAACGGTTACGTTTAATTGTACGGAGTCGTTCACTTTGTCAATCGCCGGTTCATCCGGACCCGAAAAATGCCTCTCCCCGCTGGCCGCCGCAAGGCGCAAGGGGCGACCATCGGATGCAGCCAAGCGGCAAGCCATCGTCGATGCCGCCGCACACAGGTTCATGCATGACGGATACGCCGCCACCACGATCGAGCAGGTCGCGGCCGACGCGGGCGTGTCCAAGGTCACGATCTACAACCAGTTCGGCGAGAAGCGCGCGCTGTTTGCTGCGGCGGTCGAATGCGAATGCGAGAAGATGCGCGGGCATTTCTCGATCGAGGCCATGCCCAGCGGGACCATGGCAGAACGGCTGACCGCCATCGGCGAAGCGATTTTCGCCTTCCTGTTCCGGCCGGAAATGATCCAGTTCGAACGGCGCATCGCGGCCGAGACCGAAATCGAGCCCGCCATCGGCGAAGCCTTTCTCGAAGCCGGGCCGAGGCGCATGAAGAAGGGTTTTGCCGGGTGGCTCAGCCACGCGGCCGATGCGGGCGAACTGGTGATCGACGATGCCGAGCTCGCCGCCGAACAATTCGTGTCGATGTGCAAGGGCATGGGCGATCTGGAGCGCCGGTTCGGGGCTATTGTCACTCCGGAAAACCACCAACGCCGGATCGCGGGCGCAGTCAGCGTGTTTCTCGCAGCCTATGCTGCACCGCCTGCCGGTCATGCAATTGATGGATAATTCGCATCACTTCGTTCGATTTTTGGCATCGGCCCGCAGACATGCGTTATCTTGCCATTCACTGCGCGCGTCCTACATTGTCTAGGCGACAAAAGGAATCATGCCGATGAGCGATCAGAACGACCCCCAGCAGCAGCCCGATGGCCCCAACCCCTGGGTCAGGCAGTTGATGATCTGGGGCGGCATCTTCCTGGCGCTTTTGCTGGTGGTAACGCTGTTTGGCAACGCCGGGCAGACACCGGGCACCTCGATCCGCTATTCCGACTTCCGCGACGCGGTCGCCGAAGGACGGGTGCAGGATGTGCAGCTTGGCGAAGAGATGATCAGCGGCACGCTCAAGAACGGCGACACCTTCTCCACCGTGCCGGTCCCCAACGATGTCGAGATCACCCGCCTGCTGGAAGACAACGACGTCCAGTTCACCGGCAAGCAGCGCGAACAGCCCAACATGCTGCTGTGGGTCCTGCTCAATTCGCTGCCGTTCATCCTGATCCTCGGAATCGCTTTCTTTGCCCTGCGTCAGGTGCAGAAGGGCGGCGGCGGCGGCGCAATGGGCTTCGGCAAGTCCAAGGCCAAGCTGCTGACCGAACGTTCCGGCAAGGTGACTTTCGATGACGTGGCCGGGATCGACGAAGCTCGCGAGGAATTGCAGGAGATCGTCGAGTTCCTGCGCGATCCCCAGCGATTCTCCAAGCTGGGCGGCCAGATCCCCAAGGGCGCGCTGCTGGTCGGTTCGCCCGGCACCGGCAAGACCTTGCTGGCCCGCGCCATCGCGGGTGAGGCGGGCGTGCCGTTCTTCACCATCTCGGGTTCGGACTTTGTCGAAATGTTCGTCGGCGTCGGCGCCAGCCGCGTGCGCGATATGTTCGAACAGGCCAAAAAGAACGCGCCCTGCATCGTCTTCATCGACGAAATCGACGCCGTGGGCCGTTCGCGCGGCAA
>DAIQNP010000372.1:0-2511 GCA_036788335.1 Erythrobacter sp. | reverse complement strand
CGTTTGAAATGACGCTCGATCAGGGCCTGATCGTCGAACGCCGGATCTTCCAGATCCTCACCGCGAGCGAGGACAAGGCGGAGGGCATGGCGGCGTTTATCGAGAAGCGCGAAGGGCAGTGGAAGGGGCGGTAGCCTGGTCCCCCTCCCGCAAGCGGGAGGGGAGAACTATGAAAATCGCCTTTATCGGCCTCGGCAACATGGGTGGCGGGATGGCTGCCAATCTGGTCAAGGCGGGCCACGAAGTCCGCGCCTTCGACCTTTCCGAACCTGCGCTGGCCGCCGCGCGATCAGCCGGTTGCGCCACTTTTCCCACCGCCAAAGAAGCCTGCGCCACCGCCGAAGCGGTCGTCTCGATGTTGCCCAACGGGGCAATCGTCAAACAGGTCTATTGGGACGATGTAATCGGCCACGCCCCCGAAGGCGCGATCCTGCTCGATTGCTCCACCATCGACGTTGCCACCGCGCGCGAGGTGATCGAAGTGACCGAGGCGCATGGCTACCAGATGGTCGATGCTCCGGTATCAGGCGGGATTGCCGCCGCGAATGCTGGCACGCTGACCTTCATGGTCGGCGGCGCCCCCGATGCCTTCGCCCGCGCTGAGCCGATCCTCGCCGCGATGGGCAAGGCGGTGATCCATGCCGGCGACGCCGGCAATGGGCAGGCCGCCAAGATCTGCAACAACATGCTGCTGGCGATCCACATGATCGGCACCTGTGAGGCCTTCGCCATGGCCGAAAAACTGGGGCTGGACGCGCAGACGTTCTACGACATTTCCAGCGTCTCATCGGGCCAGAACTGGTCAATGACGTCCTATTGCCCGGTCCCCGGCGTCGGCCCGGTCACCCCTGCCGACAATGACTATCAGGGCGGTTTCGCCGCCGGGTTGATGCTGAAAGACCTGCGACTGGCAATGGAGGCAGCGGCTGGTGCCGGAGCCAAGGTCGAACTGGGCGATCACGCCCGCGCGATCTATGAAGCCTTCGCCAAGGACCACGCAAGCACCGATTTCTCCGGCATCATCCGCACACTTTGAGCCCGGCCCACGGCAGCGCTGCGCAATTTGCGTTGCGCTGCACAATTTAGGCTCGTCCTTTCGCTTTCGCCTTGTATAGGACGTTCGGTCGCTTTGCTTACACCTGAACAGAGAGCATTTTACGCATGGCCAAAAAAGCACTGATTACCGGAGCAACAGGGCAAGACGGAGCATATCTGGCGCGACTCCTGCTTGAAAAAGGCTATGAAGTTCACGGTGTTAAGCGGCGGTCGTCCTCGTTCAACACGGGCCGGATCGAGGATATTTATCAAGATCCGCATGAGCATCATCAGCAGTTTGTCCTGCATTATGGTGATTTGACAGACAGTACCAACTTGATCCGCATCGTGCAGGAAGTGCAGCCCGACGAAATCTATAACCTCGCCGCGCAAAGCCACGTCGCAGTCAGCTTTGAAACGCCTGAATATACGGCTAATTCCGACGCAATCGGCACGCTGCGTCTGCTCGAGGCGATCCGCATTCTTGGGCTGGAAAAGACCACTCGGTTCTATCAGGCATCGACCTCGGAATTGTACGGCTTGGTGCAGGAAGTGCCGCAGCGTGAGACAACCCCGTTTTATCCCCGCAGCCCCTACGCCGCAGCCAAGCTCTATGCTTACTGGATTACGGTCAATTACCGCGAAGCCTACGGGATGCACGCCTCAAACGGCATACTCTTCAACCACGAAAGCCCGCTGCGCGGTGAAACTTTCGTGACCCGCAAGATCACGCGGGCGGCTGCGGCGATTTCGCTCGGCAAGCAGGACAAGCTGTATCTGGGTAACCTCGATGCCAAGCGCGATTGGGGCCATGCCAAGGAATATGTGCAAGGTATGTGGCTGATGATGCAGCAGGATGAGCCGGACGATTATGTGCTGGCGACCGGCGAGACCACTTCGGTGCGCGATTTCGTAATCTGGGCCTTCGAGGATGTCGGCATTCCCCTTGAATTCCGGGGCGAGGGAATTGACGAGAAGGGATACAGCACCATCGACGGACGTTGTCTGGTCGAAGTCGATCCGGCTTACTTCCGCCCGACTGAGGTTGATTTGCTGCTGGGGGATCCGACCAAAGCGCACGAGAAGCTCGGCTGGAAACATGAAACCAGTGTGCGCGATCTGGCCCGCGAAATGGTGCGAGCTGATCTTGAGGTTATGCGTGCCCCAGTGCCCAGCGTGATCCTCTAAGCCATGAGTGGTAGAGTGTTGTATCCGCTGGCAGGCAAGCGCGTCTACGTCGCCGGACATCGCGGTATGGCGGGATCGGCGATTGTGCGCCGCTTGGCGCGCGAGGGTTGCGAGGTTTTGACCGCGACCCGCACCGAACTTGATCTGATGGATCAGGCTGCAACCCGCGCATGGTTTGCTGCTCACCGCCCCGATGCCGTGGTGGTGGCAGCGGCAAAGGTGGGAGGCATTCTTGCCAACGACACCCAGCCAGCCGATTTCATCTACGAAAACCTGATGATCGAGGCC
>DAIQNP010000371.1:0-2526 GCA_036788335.1 Erythrobacter sp. | reverse complement strand
TCGGTCGAGCGGGCGGTGGCGGAGGCTTCTTCTTGCGCCTCTGCCGCCCCGTCTGCCGCCGGCTCGACGCCTTCGGCCTGCATCTGGCGATACCGCGCCGCATCCTCGCGGTCGCGTTCGGCCAGCGCCTTTTCGACCGCCGCATCGATCGCGGCCTGATCGGCTGCGGGTTCGGAACAGCCCGCCATCGTCAGCATGGCCGCGGCGGCAAGTGCAAGGTGCCTCAACATGCGCCGTTCCCGATCAGGTCGATGGTCTGGGTCTGGCCGTCGATCGTCAGCGTCGCGGTGCCGGGGGTGAAGCCATAGGCGGGATTGTCGTAAATTGCCTCGCCCACCGAGCGGAAGACGAACCGGATTCCGCCCGCGCCCCAGCTCTGGTCCCCGGTGGCCGGCAGCACCCGTTCGCGCCCGTCGATCTTCAGCTTGAGCCCGGGCATGTCGCTGCCCCGGACATCCACCTGCGTGGCGATCAGCGAGCCGCGATTGGTGCGCACATAGCCATCCAGCGTGTTGGCACTGCGCAGCATCGCGCGGTCCGCCGGGGCAAGGTAATAGTCGCTGGAACATTGCGCTTCGCCATAGACCGCACCCGTGACCGCGCCGAGCCGCCCGGCCAGCCCTGCCGTGCTGACCGTGGCGGCGGCGGGCGGGGCCTGCTCTCCGGTCTTGCGGCACGCCTGCCTCGGCGTGTCGGTGCACAGCCATTCGGTAAACCCGCCATAGCCATCATAGGCGCGCACGCTGACCCGGTTTGGCGTGACCCTTTCATAGGCGCCATAGGTTGTGGCTTCGGGCCGCACGCCAACCGAATCGATGCCGACTTCCTCGATCAGGCGGCCGCGCGCCTGACGGGTGCGCGGGTCCCAGTCGTTGATGACGAGAATGCAATTGTGGGCGCAGTCGGGATTGTCGGTGTGCTTGATCTGGATCAGGCCGCCGCCAACCGCGATGTCTTCAAGATAGGCCTCGCGATTGGAGGCACTGGTCCACCCGATAAGCCGATGATTTTCGTTGAAAAACGGCGCGGACTTGTCGAGCTTCCTGTCGAAGCGGACCTGCCAGAATCCGTCCGCCAGCGGCTGGGGTGCATCCTCGGGCAGGCGGGCATTGGCCGCACCGACCTTGCGGAAGCGCCACTCCTCGTTTGTGCGGACATAGGACTTGTTGAACAGGAAGTGGTCGTTTGCCGCCGAGATGATGTCGAAGGTCGAATGACCGCCCGTGGCGACGTCGCGCAGCACCGCCAAGGCGCCGTACCGGAAATCCTGCGCGCTCAGCTTCGAGAGCGTCACGTAGCGCCGATAGCCGGGCGACGCCCCGGGATCCTCGCGCTGATAGAGCATCAGGTCGCCATCGGGCATGAAGTCGTAGCGGTGCGTCGAGCCGTCTGTCTCGGTATATTCGTAGGCATTGCCGCGCAGCAGCGCGAACATCGCCTCGAGATCGGCCACAGTGCTGCGTTCGGGCTCGGTTGCGGCCGGTGCAGCAGGTGCGGAAGGTGCGGCGGCAGCGGCGACCGGGGCCGGACGCGCAATCGGCGGCACAGGCGTATCCGCAGGCGGAAACGGCATCCCGGGGCGCATATTGGCAGGGACGCCCGGCAGCGGATTGCCGGGGGTGATCCCCATCTTCGCCATGGTCGCATCGGCGATGCATTGCGATTTGACCTGCCAGAACCGGCCATACTTCGCCTGATCGACGGGCTGCGAATGCCCATCGTCCTTGAACAATGAGGCCAGCTCCGTGTCATTCAGCCCCGCCTTGCGCGCAGAAGTGATGGTGCAAGGGCAGGAATCGGGTGCAGTCACCTCGGTGGAGCGGCAGGCCGCGTCGAGCGCGCCGTCCTTGCTGCCTTGCGAGGCCAAGGGTGCTGCCAAGCTGATGGCACCGATGGCCGCTCCTACGAAGAGAATAATGTTGAGCTTCATTGTCAGTCCCCAATCTGTTCAGCTAAGGGCGTAGTATCCTGAACAAAGATTGCGCCAGCATGAACTGCCAGTCACGAGGCCAAAAATTGTGCCGGCTTGTGCAGTCGGCCATCCGTCGCCTACTGCACCGTGATCGCCTAAGTTGATTTGTCCAGCGATTTGGGCCGCGCATACTTCTTCAAGCCCGGCACATGCTTGAGCAGTCCAATCCCCGTCAACGCCAGTCCGATCCCGCAGATGACAAGGAGATAGCCTCCAAACCCGAAAGAAAGGGCATCCGACGAATCGTACCGGGTGGTCTCGACCATGGCCGCCACCGCGCTGGCGTAGACGATGATCGAAAACAGGCACAGCGCAGCGGTGGCCAGTTCGGCCTTGCGGCTGCGCTTGCTGGTTAAATCGCGGAACACGGCAAAGCCGGCAGCGACCGGGATCAGCCAGAGCGCCATTGCAATGGTGGAGGCGAGCTGCAGCCCGCCATTGCGGCCGAACAACGAAGCAGTTGCCCCCAACTGGTCGAGCAATTCGGAAAGATCGAACGCCGACGTGCCGCTGCCGAGAATGACGAAAAAATTGAGGAAGAACACCGACAGGAC
>DAIQNP010000370.1:0-2562 GCA_036788335.1 Erythrobacter sp. | reverse complement strand
ACCGCCATTCGCGGCCTGAGTACAATATCGGCTGCCGACCCACGATCGGTCTTTCACTTCCGCCACGCTGAGCGTCTGGTTCCGCCAAGAGCCGCCATACCGCTTTCTGGATCGTGCATCAGCCCCGCTCATGACCGCATGTGGGTGGAAACCCGAATGGCCGCTTTTCCATTTTCCGGGGGCAAGGGTTGGGCCCTGTATGCCCAGCTCAGACGCGGGCCACCAGCGGTCAGCCCGCTGCGCGAACCGTGGACAGATTAAGCCCGATCGCACCGATCAGGATCAGCGCCATGAAACCGGTCTGCGCCAGCGTCAGGTTCTGGCGGAACACCACCCAGCCGATCACGGCAATGGCCACGATTCCCAGTCCCGACCAGACGGCATAGGCCACCCCCATCGGAATCCGGGTCATGGCAAAGGCCAGCAGCCAGAAGCACACCCCGTAACCCGCCATGGCAGCCACGCCATAACCCCAGCGGGTCATCCCTTGTGAGGCATTGAGCAGGCTGGTCGACACCACTTCAAACGCAATCGCACCCAACAACAAAAACCAAGGATTGATGGTCATCAGCGTGCCTCCGGTTCGGCGGGATTACTGTCAACTTTGGCCAGCGCCTGCTTCAGGAAGGTTACGGTGCGCGGCCAGCCATCGGCGCGGGCGGCAAGGTTGCCCTGTTCGGAGCCGCCGAACATCGTCAGCACCGACGGCACGTCCTTATCGGCTGGCAGCGGCGGGCCCACGCCGAGATGGCCTGCATCCTTGTAGGCGAGCAAGACCGTTTCGGGCCCGCCACCGTTCTGGTCGCGGCGTGCCTTGGCAGCGCGCGCCATCGGGCAGGAAGGCCACAGGCTATCCGCCTCGCCGCACAGGAGCAGCACCGGCCCGGCAATGCGTTCGACAGGGATTGCCGCCTCGGGATGCTTGGGCGCAGTGGCGAGCGCCGGGCCATAGACATTGCCATCCCAGCCCACGTCAGTGATCGGGAGAAATGGCACCGGCTTACCGCCAGCGCTCCAGCTTGAGCTTTTGACCGGCTTAAAGCTCCAGTCGAACCCCTGCCAGACAACCTGAGATGGCACAGCCGCGACCACGGCGCCCACATCAGGTCGTCGGCTTGCCACCAGCAGCGCAGCTTCCGCGCCCTTGGACGTGCCCATGATCGCCAAACGCTGCGGATCGACTTGGTTCTGCGCTTTCAGCCAATCGAGCGCGCGGCTGAAACTTTCGAGCGGGATCAGTTCGAACCGCTCGGGCTGTCCGGGCAAACGGTAATAGGCGAGCGCGAGCACGGCAAAGCCCTCGCGCGCCAGCAACCGCGCCTGTCCGTCAACCGCGCCGCCAAGCCCGCCTTCCGAACCGCCCAGCAGCAGGATTGCCGGACGGCGCCCCGCACCTGTGCCGGCATAAAAATTGCCAGCCAGACCGGGCTGCCTGATCGGCTTGCCGCCCGGCCCCGGTTCGACCAGTTCGATGGGCGGCACCCATGGCTTGGCAATCCAAAACCAAGTGCCGCCAGCAACCAGCAATGCCAGCACCACGCCCAGCGCGATGCCGATCCGTTTGAACCACTTGCGCATGGCCTAGCCCTCCTGCGGTGCCGCGTCGTGGAACCATGCGGGCAGCGGACCAATGTCCTTGCCGTCGGCCATGGCGATACGCGCCGCTGCGTTGATGAAATCCCACACCGGCTTGCTAAAGCCGGTTTCGACCTTGTCCTGCCAGTTCTCCATTTCGGAATACATCCGCACCGAGCCTTCCCACATCGCCGGGGTCGCGTTGCGGCTGAAGGGTTCGAGCAGAGTGAACCACTCCCTGACAAAGGCCAGGGCCGCAGTGCTTGCAGGATCAAGCGGCAGCGCCGCTTCGATCCGGGCACTGAGCGCGCGCCATTTTCCGAGATAGGCGTCCTGGCTGAACGCGGGCGCATCGGCCATCTGCTCGCGCCATTCGGCCTGCTGTTCGGGGGTGTAATATTGGTCGACGACCTCTTTCCATGCCTGTGCCTGGTCCGTCATGAGATTTTCTCCATCGCGGATAAGCGAGCAAAGCGTCGCGGCATCGAGCGGCTCGCCTCGTCCGATGCGGGACAATGCGGAATCGATCAGCTTGATGGCATCGGCAATCTCACCGGCCTGATCGGCCAAGCGGCTGCGCTGTGCGCCAAGCAGGGCTCCAAGATCGATCGGCTTGTGGTCAAACAGTCGCTTGATATCGCCGAGACTGAGCCCGGCTTTCTTCAGGGCGACGATGCGGTGGATGCGTTCCAGTTCATCGGGCCCGAACCAGCGGCGCCCAGACTGCGTGCGCAGCGGTGTGATCAGACCACGCGCCTCATAGAAGCGCAGCGCGCGCGATGTCAGCCCGGTGCGGCGGACGACTTCGTCGATGGGAAACGAATCACTCATGCCCCTCATGTAGCGGTTGACGCTGGGTCAACTTCAAGGGGTTGTTGCAGAACCAGCCGCAACCGGTGGCCGCCGCTGCTATGGGGTAGGAAAGAGAAATGCGGCTTTTGGCGAGAGACCTACGCAAGCTGCCCGGCAGGTTACGGGGACGCTGGA
>DAIQNP010000369.1:0-2566 GCA_036788335.1 Erythrobacter sp. | reverse complement strand
GGTTCATCAGGTTGAGCTGCTTTTCGACCTCGTTGGCGATGGTCGACTTGCCGCTGCCCGACAGGCCGGTGAACCACAACACGCGCGGGGTCTGGTTCTTCAGCCCGGCATGGTCCTCTCGCGTGATCGCGGTCGGCTGCCAGTGGACATTGTCGGCGCGGCGCAGGCTGAACTCGATCATCCCGGCCGCGACGGTCGCGTTGGTAAACTTGTCGACCAGGATGAACCCGCCGAGCTGGCGATTGGTGGCATAGGGTTCGAAAGTGATCGGCTTGTCGGTCGCGAACTCCGCGACGCCGATCGCATTCAGCTCCAGCGTCCTGGCGGCGAGATGTTCGAGGCTGTTGACGTCGATCTCGTATTTGGGCGGCTGGATCGTCGCGGTAACGGTCTGCGTGCCGATCTTGAGCCAGTAGCCCCGGCCCGGCTTCAAGGCTTCCTCGTCCATCCACACAAGGGTGGCGCTGAACTGGTCGGACGCCTGCGGCGGATCGCCTGCCGCCGCGATGACATCGCCCCGACTGCAATCGACCTCATCGGCGAGGGTGATCGTGACCGATTGTCCCGCGACCGCTTCATCGATTGCGCCGGTGACGGTGGTATCGGTGGCAAAACCGCCAGCCGGCACGGCAACAATCGACTTGACGGTGCTGGTCCGTCCCGAAGGCACGATCCGCACCGGATCGCCCACGCGCACCGTGCCGCTGACGATCAGACCGGCAAACCCGCGAAAATCGAGATTGGGGCGGTTGACCCACTGCACCGGCATCCGGAACGCCCGGTCCTGCGCGGCGGCGGCATCGACTTCGATGGTTTCGAGATGCTGGATCAGCGCCGGCCCCGCATACCACGGCGTGTTGTCCGACGGCGCAACCGTGATATTGTCGCCCCTGAACCCCGAAATCGGGATGGCAGTGAAGTTGTCGATCCCGATGCCGTTGGCAAAATCGCGGTAATCGGCGACGATCCGGTCAAAGGTCGACTGGTCGAAATCGACCAGATCCATCTTGTTCACCGCCAGCACCAGATGCCGGATGCCGAGCAGGTGGACGAGATAGGAATGGCGCCGGGTCTGTTGCAGCACGCCCTTGCGCGCATCGATCAGGATCACGGCGCAATCGGCGGTCGAGGCGCCGGTCACCATGTTGCGGGTGTATTGTTCGTGGCCCGGCGTATCGGCGACGATGAACTTGCGCTTCTCGGTCGTGAAAAAGCGGTAGGCGACGTCGATCGTGATGCCCTGTTCACGCTCGGCGGCGAGACCATCGACCAGCAGCGCAAAGTCGATCTCCTCGCCCTGCGTGCCGTGACGCTTGCTGTCGCTTTCCAGCACCGCCAGCTGGTCTTCGAAGATCATCTTGGAATCGTAAAGCAGCCGCCCGATCAGGGTCGACTTCCCGTCATCCACGCTGCCGCAGGTGATGAAGCGCAGCAGGCTCTTGTGCTGATGCGCTTCGAGATAGGCGTCGATATCTTCGGCAATGAGGTTGTCGGTCTGGAAGGAAGAGGGCGTGTCCATCAGAAATAGCCTTCCTGCTTCTTGTCTTCCATTGAGGCCGATTGCCCCTTGTCGATCGCCCGTCCCTGCCGTTCGGAACTGGTGGCCAGCAGCATTTCCTGAATGATCAGGTTCATGTCGGTCGCCTCGCTCTGCGTCGCGCCGGTCAGCGGGTAGCAGCCCAGGGTGCGGAACCGCACCGAGCGTTCCACCACCTCATCCCCCGGCCCCATCCGGAAGCGGTCGTCATCCACCACCAAAATCATGCCGTCACGCTCCACCGTCGGGCGCTTCTTGGAGAAATAGAGCGGCACGATGTCGATCCGTTCCAGCGCGATATATTGCCAGATGTCGAGCTCGGTCCAGTTCGAGATCGGGAAGATGCGGATGCTCTCGCCCTTGTTCTTCTTGGCGTTGTAGAGGTTCCACAATTCAGGCCGCTGGTTCTTGGGGTCCCAGCGGTGGCTGGCGGTGCGGAAGCTGAAGATGCGTTCCTTGGCCCGTGCCTTTTCCTCGTCGCGCCGTCCGCCGCCGAACGCCGCATCAAAGCCGTGCGCGGTCAGCGCGCGCTTCAAGGGATCGGTCAACTGCGCCTGGCTGTAAAGCGCGCTGCCGGTATCGAACGGGTTGATCCCCTGCGCGCCGGCTTCCTCGTTCTGCGCGACGATCAGGTCCAGCCCGTATTCGCGGACCGTGCGATCGCGGTGGACCAGCAGGTCCTGAAAGTCCCAGCCGCTTGCGACGTGCAGCATCGGGAAAGGTGGCGGCGCGGGGAAGAACGCCTTGCGCGCCAGATGCAGCATGACCGAACTGTCCTTGCCCACCGAATAGAGCATGACCGGGTTTTCGGCCTCGGCCACGACCTCGCGGAAAATATGAATGCTCTCGGCTTCAAGCCGCTCGAGATGGGTAAGGCTGCGCATGGCGCTGCGCTAGACGTTGCACCGCACAAGACAAGCCCAGTTTTGCTTGTGCCGCGCGAAGCTGAGCATCCGCCGATCCCGCACAGCGATCAGGAGAGCAAGAGAGCATTGACGAGCGCAAGTGTTCGATGGCATGGCCGCGCAC
>DAIQNP010000368.1:0-2569 GCA_036788335.1 Erythrobacter sp. | reverse complement strand
ACGAAATAGACCACGATCGGGGTCAGCACCGGCAGCAGCGAGGGGATGATCATCTCCTTGATCGCCGCCTTGGTGACGAGGTCCACGGTGCGGGCATAGTCCGGCTTTGAGGTGCCCGCCATGATGCCGGGGTTGTTCTTGAACTGGTCGCGGACATCCTTGACCACCTCACCCGCCGCGCGGCCCACCGCCGTCATTCCCATCGCCCCGAACAGATAGGGCAGCAGCGCGCCGAGCAGCAGTCCGACGATCACATAGGGATTTTCGAGGCTGAAATCGACGTCGATGTCGGGGAAGAACTCGGCCAGATCGGCGGTGTAGGCGGCGAACAGCACCAGCGCGGCAAGGCCCGCCGATCCGATCGCATACCCCTTGGTCACCGCCTTGGTGGTGTTGCCCACCGCATCGAGCGCATCGGTCTTCTCGCGCACGGAATCGTCGAGCCCCGCCATCTCCGCGATCCCGCCGGCATTGTCGGTGACCGGGCCATAGGCGTCGAGCGCCACCACCATTCCAGCCAGCGCCAGCATCGCGGTCGCGGCATAGGCGATCCCCATCAGCCCTGCCAACTGGTAGGCGCCGATGATCCCGGCAACGATCGCAAGCGTTGGCAGCGCGGTCGCCTCAAGGCTGATCGCCAGACCCTGGATCACATTGGTGCCGTGCCCGGTTTCCGAAGCCTTGGCGATCGAGCGCACCGGACGGAATCCGGTGCCGGTGTAATATTCGGTGATCCAGATGATCACCCCGGTCAGCAGCAGTCCGATCATCGCCGACCAGAACAGGTTCCAGCCAGTAAACGGCGCGATTGACGACGTGCCTTCCTCGGCCAGCGGCGCGCCCGGATCGACCGCGCCGAGATTGGCGCCGCCCATCGCCGCGTTCATGTCGCCCAGCGACAATTGCATCGCCAGCCAGATCGCCGGGATCGACAGCACCGCAGTTACCAGAAAGCCCTTGTACATCGCCCCCATGATGTTGGTTCCGCCTCCGAGGCGGACGAAGTAGGTGCCGATGATGCTGGTGACGATGCACACCCCGCCGATCAGCAGCGGCAATACCATCATCGGCAGCAGCATGGCGCCGAGGTTGCTCAGCAGCAGCGCGGTCAGCACCATCGTCGCGCCGACGGTGACCACGTAAGTCTCGAACAGGTCGGCCGCCATCCCGGCGCAGTCGCCCACATTGTCGCCGACGTTATCCGCGATCACGGCGGGGTTGCGCGGGTCATCCTCTGGGATTCCGGCCTCGACCTTGCCGACAAGGTCCGCGCCCACGTCCGCGGCCTTGGTGAAGATCCCGCCGCCCAGCCGCGCGAAGATCGAGATCAGCGAGGCCCCGAAGGCAAGGCCGACCAGCCCGTCGATCACTACCCGGTCGGAAGGCGAAAGCCCCACCGGCCCGACCAGCACGTAGAAAAACACCGCGATGGCGAGCAAGGCGAGGCCCGCGACCAGCATCCCGGTGATCGCGCCCGCGCGGAAAGCCAGCGTCAGGCCAGCCTGCAAGCCGGTGCTGGCAGCTTCGGCCGTGCGGACATTGGCGCGCACCGAGATGTTCATCCCAATATAGCCCGCCACCCCCGACAGCACCGCGCCCGCCACGAACCCGATTGCGGGCACCGTGCCGAGCGCAATGGCAACCACGGCGGCCACCGCCACGCCGACGATGGCGATGGTGGTGTATTGGCGGTTCAGATAGGCCTGCGCGCCTTCCTGGATGGCGGCGGCAATTTCCTGCATCCGGGCATTGCCCGGACTCGCGCTTAGCACCTGGCGGCTGGTGACGATGCCATAGACGATGGCGAGCAATCCCAGCCCGATGGAAACAAGCAATAGGTCCACGAGTAATCCCCTCTCGTTATGTCGGTTTTCCGTGCCGGAAACCCGCGCCGCGTTCGATCCAATGGGCGCGTGGGGCCAGTCTTAAGCGCTGGGAAAGGGCTGGCAAGCCTCCAGCCCGCAGCAGCCCGCGGTTTTGCGCCGGTTTCCGCAGGCGTGTGGGGTAGCGCACCTGTGCTAGCGGTGCTGGTAGCCCAGATTGGCGGGATCGTTCAGCGCCATGGAACCGAGCAGCAGCGGCACCTCGCCGCGCGTCTGCACCGTGCCAATGCAGGTCGCCGCGACCGGCAATGCGGTGCCCGGCGGGGCGGTGAACAGCAGTTCGTAATCGTCGCCCCAGCGCAGGCATTCGCTGTGCCGCGCCGCATCCGCCACGGGGATCGCTTCGGGATCGAGCGCGAAGGTCACCCCGCCTGCGCGCGCCATCCGCCAGCAATCGAGCAGCAAGCCATCCGACACGTCCATCATCGCGCTGACATGGGGGGCAAGCGCCAGCCCCTCAGCCAGCCGGGCGGCGGGACGGTCGAAGGCGGCGCGGTGTTCGGGAACGCCTTCGAACCCCAGCATCGCGCGCCCGACCATGCCGGTCAGGTGGATCAGGTCGCCCGCCGCAGCGCCCTTGCGGGCAGGCACGGGATGGTGGGTGGCGCGGCCGATCGCGGTCATGGCGTAAGTGCTGGGGCCGGTCGCCGCGACCGTATCGCCGCCCAGCAGCGGCGCGCCGTAAG